>NZ_JBFAPC010000189.1:0-9742 GCF_040675535.1 Patulibacter sp. NPDC049589
CGCCGCGGTCAGCGCGGAGAGGCTGCAGCGGTCGCCGGGATCGGACCGCATCGCGTCGGCGACCGCCGCGCTCAGCGGGCCGGCGACCGCGCCGTCGGGGGCGTGCAGCGCCGGCGGGGCCGCCGAGGTCCGCTCGACGACGTACTCGGCCAGCGGCAGGTCCGGGTGCGGCGGCTCCCCGGTCAGGCACCAGACCGCGACCGCGGCGAGCGCATAGACGTCGGTCGCCGGCGTCGCCGGCCGGCCGAGGACGAGCTCCGGGGCCGTGAAGCGCAGCGTCTCGAGGATCTCCGACCGGCTGAGGAGCCCCGTCCGGCCGCTCGTGCGCGCGACCCCGAAGTCGTGCAGGCGCACGTGCCCCCAGGCGTCGAGCACGACGCAGTCGGGGCGGAGGTCGCGGTGCTGGATCCCCTGCGCGTGAGCGTGCCCGAGCGCCGCCCCCGCCTGGCCGACGATGCGGGCGACGTCGTCGGGCGTGAGGCCCGGGAGCTTCGCCGGCGCGGCGAGCGTCCGGCCCTCCAGCAGGGCGCCGGCGATCCAGAGCCCGCCGTGCAGGACGCCCGAGGCGTAGACCGGCGCGATGCTCGGGTGCTCGAGCCGGGCGACCCGGCCGGCGGCCTCCCGGGCCGCCGCGAGCGACCCGTGCTCGTCGGCGAACGTCGCGGGCTGCAGGAGCTTGAGCGCGACGTGCCGGTCCAGCGCCCGGTGCAAGGCCCGGTAGGTCGCGCTGGCCCCGCCGACGACGATGGTCTCGACGATCTCGAAGCCGTCGACGTCCGTGCCCGGCTCCAGGTGGATGTGGCCGTGCGACGTCACGCGGGAGTCCGCGGCTACGGGCACGCGGTCGTCCGTGTGCCCCGGGCGTCCCGTGCGCACCCCGTCCCGACCTTGCGCAGGACGATGCCGCCGGAGAGGACCCGCGGCCGGTAGTCGACGTAGCGGGCCCGCTGACCGGCCGACGACGCGGTCACCCGGACGCGCGAGGCCGTCGACACCCGGACGTCGCGCTTGAGCCGCAGCGCCCGCCGGGACTGCGCCACCGTGAACGCCGCGTCGAGGCGACAGGCCTTCAGGCAGCGGACGCGGACGGTCGTCCCGCGGGCGACGCCCTGCACCTCGATGCGCTTCCAGAGGACCCCTCGGCCGCCGCCCCGGAGCGCGCGACGCGTGAAGAAGGCGACCTTGAACACGGGGACGGCGACCTTCGGCGCCGACGGTCCGCCCTTGCCGCCGCCCGCACCGGTGCCGCCGCCCGTCCCGGACCCGGAGCCTCCCCCGCCCGTCCCGGACCCGCCCCCGGCCCCCGCCCCGCCGCCCGAGCCGCCGCCCGCCCCGCTCCCGCTCCCGCTCCCGGTCCCGGCCGCGCCCGTGCCGACACGGCCGACCCGGTTGCCGGTCGCGTCCGTGAACCAGACGTTCCCGTCCGGACCCGCCGTGACGGCGGCCGCGCCGAGCCCGCCCGGCACCGCGAAGTCGCGCGTCGCGCCGGCCGGCGTGGCGTACCCGATCCGGCCGTTGCGGGTGAACCAGACGTTGCCGTCGGCCCCGACGGTCAGGCTCGGTCCGAGGCCGCCCGTGCCGCCGAGCGGGATCTCGGACGGCGCGCCTGCCGTGCCGACCGCGCCGAGCGACGAGGCCCCCGCGAACCACACGCGGTCGTCCGGGCCACGCACGACGGCGCCGGTGCCCGCGAACGGCAGGCCGACCTCCGAGTACGTCCCCGACGGCGACACGCGCCCGAGCTGCTCGCGACCCTGGAGCGCGAACCAGAGGTTCCCGTCGGGACCGGCGGTGATGCCCAGCGGCCGGGTGCCCGACCCGGTCGGGTAGTCGGTGATCTGCCCGGTCGCCGAGATCCTCCCGATCCGGGACGCCCCGGCGACGGTGAACCAGACGCCGTCGGTGGGGCCCGTGGTGATCGCCGTCGGGGCCGCGCCGACCGCGTACTCGGCGATCCCGCCGAGCGCCGGGCCGGCCGTGGCCGAGAACCGCGCCAGCTTCCCCGAGGCGCGCTCGGTGAACCAGAGGGCGTCCCCGGCACCGCGCGTGATCGCCTCCGGCCCGCTGCCGCCCGTCGGGACGGCGTACTGCGAGATCACCCCGGCCGGCGTGATCCGGCCGATCCGGTTGCCGTCGCGCTGGGTGAACCAGACGTTGCCGTCGGCGCCCGCGACGATGCCCGCAGGCCCGCTCCCGGCCGTCGGAAGCGGGTACGTCGTGACGTCCCCGAGCGGTGCGGCCGCCGCGGCGGCCGGAGCGCCGGCGACGGCGGCGACGACCGCGATGCCGGCCCCCACCACCAAGCGCCGTGGCCGTCCCCGGGACCCTCCGATGGGCGCTCGTCGGATGCGTGGTCGTGTCATGGCAGCTCGCGCTCCGCGCACCCGCGCCGAGGAGCACCACGATACCGCCGCCCGGCTGGGCCGAATGGCGGATCTTGCGTCCTGGACTGGCGTTTCGGTGTCTCACGGTGCGTCATGGGGCGCACCGCGGACGGCCGGTCGGTGGCCTCCCGGCGGTCTCCCGTAGGATCGGCGGCGGATGCCCGAGGACCTGCTCCAGCGGCGCCTCGTCGTCGTCACCGGCAAGGGCGGCGTGGGCAAGTCGACCGTCGCCGCGGCCCTCGGCGTGCTGGCCGCCCGCTCCGGGCGCCGCGCCGTGGTGGCCGAGGTCGGCCGGCGCGGCGACGTCCTGGACACGCTCCTCTCCCCCGCGGACCGGCCCGCCGGCGGGGCGACGACGGACGACGACGACGACGACGGCTTCGTCGAGCGCGCGGTGCCCGTCCGGGGTGCGAGCGGCACGCTCCACCACGTCTCGATCTCGCCCGAGGCCGCGCTGCGCGAGTACCTGCGCGACCAGCTGCCGATCCCCGCGATCGCCGACCTGCTCGGGTCCGGCAAGGTCTTCACCGGCCTGACCGCCGCGACGCCCGGCCTGCGCGAGCTGCTGGCGCTCGGCAAGGTCTGGGAGCTCGCCCAGCCCGTCCGCCGCACCCCGGGTGCCGAGCCCTACGACCTCTGCATCCTCGATGCTCCGGCGTCGGGCCACGCGGTGAGCACGCTGTCGGCGCCCGTCCAGTTCGCCCGGACCGCCCGCGTCGGGCCCGTGGCTCGCCAGGGCGCGACGATCGCCGCGACGCTCGGCGACCCCGCTCAGACCGCCGTCGTGGTCGTCGCGACGGCCGAGGAGCTGCCCGTGTCCGAGGCCCTGGAGCTCGAGGACGCGCTCGGCGGGCGCGTCGGGATCCACGTCGCCCTCGGCGTCGTCAACGGCGTCCTGCCCGACCGCTTCTCCGCCGCCGACCGGGACGCGCTGGCGGCCGGGGCCCCGCACGACCCCGCGATCGCCGTCGCCGACGTCCACGCCCGCCGCGCGCACGACCAGCAGCGGCAGCTCGCGCGCTTCCGCCGCGGGTTCCGCCGGCCGGTCGTGACGCTGCCCGCCGCGACCGGCCGCCGGCTCGGACCCGACGACGTGGACGCGCTCGCCGATCGCCTCGAGCAGGGCCTCCGCCGGCTCCGCGCCGACGGCCCGGGGACGACCCGATGAGCGCTCCCGGACCCGTCGGCCTCGTGGCCCGCCTGGACGGCGCGCGCGTGGTCGTCTGCGCCGGACCGGGCGGCGTCGGCAAGACGACGACGGCCGCCGCGATCGGGCTCGCGCTCGCCGGCCGCGGTCGCCGCGTCGCCGTCGTCACGATCGACCCCGCCCGCCGGCTGGCCGACGCCTTGGGCCTCGGGACGCTGGCCAACGACCCCGAGCGCGTCGCCCCCGACCGCCTGGCCGCGCTGGGCGTCGAGCCCCCCGGCGAGCTGTGGGCGTCGATGCTCGACCCGCAGCGCACCTTCGACGGCCTGATCGCCGAGCTCAGCCCGGACCTCGCCACGCGGGAGCGGGTCCTCACCAACCCGCTCTACCGCCAGATCTCCGGCGCGGCGGGCGGCAGCCACGAGTTCACGGCCGTCGCGCGGCTGCACGACCTGGTCGCGGACGAGCGCTTCGACGTCGTCGTCCTCGACACGCCGCCGTCCCGCAACGCGCTGGACTTCCTCGACGCGCCGGACCGGATCGCGGGGTTCCTCGAGGGCCGCGCGGTGCAGGCGCTGCTCGGGCAGGGCCGGACCGGGATCGCCGCGCGCGTCGCCCGCCGCGGCACCGGCCTGGCGCTGTCGGCGCTGCAGCGGCTGACCGGCGTCGACGTCGTCCGCGACCTCGCCACGTTCTTCGAGGCCCTCGGCCCGCTGACCGCGGGGTTCTCGGCCCGTGCCGTCGCCGTCCGGGCGATCCTCCGCGACGACCGCACCCGTTTCGTCGTCGTCAGCGGTCCCGGGCCGCTGCCGAGCGCCGAGGCCCGCTTCTTCCGCGAGCACCTGCGCACCGTCGGCATGCCGTTCACGGGCCTGATCGTCAACCGCGTCGAGGCGGTCCCCGCCGGGCCGGAGCGCGACGGCGCCGCGGTGGCGGCCGGGCTGTCGGCGGTCCTCGGCGACGCGCTGGCCGCGAAGGTCGGGCGCACGTGGGACGAGCACCGCGAGCGGGCCGCGCGCGACGCCGAGGCCGTCGCCGAGCTGGCCACGGCCGTCGGCGATCCGCGCCCGGCGGTCGTCGCGGCGCTGGACGGCGAGGTCTTCGACCTCCCCGCGCTGGCCGCGGTGCGCGACCAGCTGCTCGCCGGCTAGCTCGCCTCGCTCACCGGCCACGGGCCGGTCGAGTCGTCGTCGTCCTCGTCCGCGGGCTCGTGCAGCTGCGGCTCGTCCCACGTCACGTCGAGCCAGAGCTGCTGCGGCCGCTCGCGGCGCCGTGACGCGCGGATCTCGCCGTCCGGGTCCAGCGGGCGCAGCGCGGCCGGGTAGGGCTCGCCGGTCGGCCGGAACTCCGGCACCTCGGAGTCCAGGTCCTCGCGCCCCGCCCCGCGCGGGGACGCCGGGCGCTCCGCGCGGTGGATCGCCGGGCCGTCGGGATCGCCGGCGCCCGGCACCCGGCGCTCGGCCTCGGCGTCGGACACGATCGGCCGCGCGGCGCGCGGGTCCTCCGGCGACGTCACGGGGTAGGCCTCGGCGTCGATCGCGTCGTCGACGGTGCGCCCGCTCGAGCGCTCCGCGCCGGGAACGTGGCGCTCGAGCTCATCGAGGTCCTGCCCGAGGCCGTCGTCGTCGGGCTCCAGGTCGTCGAAGTCCAGCTCCTCGTCGTCGAACGCCGGGCCGACGCCGGTGAGCGCGTCCCGGGCCGCGGTGCCCGAGACCCGCTCGGACGGCCAGCCGGCCGGGGCGGTGCGGGCCTCGTCGACGACGCCGTCGAGGATCTCCTCGGCCAGCTCGACGAGGTCGCCGCGCAGGTGCCCGACGACGCAGTCGCGCAGGACGGCGCGGAGGCAGTCGGCGAGCTCGTCGACGCGGTCGGGCAGGTCGCGGTCGATCCGCCGGCTGCCGGCCACGACCTCCTGCTCCTGCAGCGCGAGGCGCGCGAAGCGCCGGGAGAGCCGGGCGCGATCGTCGCCCACGGCGCAGAGCGCGGCCAGGCGCCCCGCCAACCGGCCGGAGCGCGGGCCCTCGGGCTCCAGCAGCGCGCGGGCGGCGAGCAGCAGGTCGGTCAGGGTCTCCTCGGGGCGGTCGCGGTCCAGCGCGAGGGTCCACCGGCGCAGCGCCCAGGCGACCTCGCCGCTCTGCGGCAGGCGCCGCGCCACGAGGTCGACGAACGTCCGCAGGTCCGGCACGTCCTCCGCGTCGAGCGTCACGACCCCGCGCGACGCGATGGTCCCGCCGACGGCCATCGCGCGCCACGGCGCGCCGGCCGGGCGCAGCCACACGAGCGGCCCCGCCGACGGCGTCGCGCCCGCGACGTGCAGGCGCAGCGCGGTGATCAGGCGGCGCGAGGCCTCGCGGGCGCGGCGCGGCGTCTCCGCCGAGCCCGGGCGGGCCGACCAGCGCAGGGTCGCCACCGCGTCGGCGGGCGTCCCGTCCGGGCCGCTCAGCGCGGCGTCGGGGACCTCGCCCTTCAGCGCCTCGGGCCGCTGCAGCGCGACGCCGCGCGTGATCGCGACGGTGGCCATCGCGGGCGAGACGCCGACGAGCGGGATCACGACGACGGTCTCGGTCGCGTCGGCGGTCATGACGGACTCGAGCTCGGCGAACGCGCGGTCGAAGTGCTCGGAGTGGACGACGAAGTCCGGCGCGTCCTCGAACAGCCGCTCGAGGAACTGCCGCACGGCCAGCGACGCGCGCTCGTGCGGGTCGGCCGGCGGCCGCTCGACGCCGCGCGCCTGCAGGTACGCCTCGACGCCCCAGGCCGCGACCATCGTGTGCTGGGCCTCGGCGACGCCCGGCAGGGCGGCGAGCGCGTCGGCGTGGCGCTCGATGTAGAGCCCCACCAGCGGGCGGTAGGAGTAGAGCGTGGGACCGGGTGCGCCGGAGCGGGCGCGCCGGGCGTGCTCGAGGAGCTCGAACGGCACCTCGTCGCCCTCGTCCACGAGCGCGGCGAGCTCACGGGCGGCGTGCAGACCGGCGGTGGTGAGCGCTGCGTGCAGCTGCGGGTGGCGCATGGCGTCGCCTTCTCCGCCCGCCCCGGCGCTCCTCGCGCCTGCACGCCGTCCTGCACCGACCGGGGGCGACGGACGGCGGACCGCCCGACGAGCGTCAGGGCGCCCGGCCCGGCGCGGCGGGCGGGAGCCGCATTCCCGGCTACGATGGTCGGGATGAGCACGACGGACTCGGGAACCGCTTGGCGCCGCCGCGCCGAGGACCGCCTGACGGACGCCGGGTACCGTCGCGGCGGGGCCCGCACCGCGCTGCTGGACCTGCTCGACGAGCAGCGCTGCGCCCGCACGGTCCTCGAGATCGAGGACGAGCTGCGCGCCAACGACCGCACCATCGGCCGCGCGAGCATCTACCGCGTGCTCGACGAGCTGGAGCAGCTGCACCTCGTGCAGCGCATCGAGGTCGGCCAGGGCATCGCCCGCTACGAGCGCCTCGCCCCCGACCACCATCACCACCACCTCGTGTGCAAGGAGTGCGGCGCGGTCGTGCCGTTCACCGACGACGGCCTCGAGGAGGCCATCCACCGCCTCAGCGCCGGGGCGGGCTTCGAGGTCACCGGCCACGACGTCGTCCTCCACGGCACCTGCGCCGCGTGCCGCGCGGCGGCCGGCGACGAGGACGTCCCCGCGGCCTGACCGGCGGTCTCGGACCCGCGGGCAGGGCCTCTCCCCGGACCGCCGCGCCCTCCGGGATCCGGGGCCGCCCGGCCCCGGACGCCGCCGGCCGGGCTCAGGCCCGCGAGCGGACCGAGCGCTTCTCGGAGCGGTACGTCTTGCCGCCGCTCTTGACCTCGACCGACACGGTGTGGAGCCCGGACTTGCGGACCGGGACGCTGCCGGTGAACGTGCCCTTCTTCACCTTGGCCGTCCGGCGGCTGGCGGTGATGTAGCGCCCGTGCTCCTTGCGCTTCAGGACGATCGTGACCTGATCCGTGCCGCGCGCCTTGCCGCGCACGGTCAGGTCGCGACCGGTGCGCGGGTGCCTCGTCGGCTGGCGCAGCGACAGGCCGGGATCCAGCGCCGGCGTGACGGAGCTCGACGTCGCCCCACCCCCGCGCGCCCGGACGGCGCTGGCCGCGCGGACGACCACGCCCGCGTTCCAGTTGCCGTCGGCGCTCGTCGTCGTCTGGGTCATCGCGACCCAGGCGCCGTTCGGGCTCTTCTTCTCGACGACGACCGTCGTCCCGCCGACGCCGTCGCCGGACAGCGTCAGGCGCCCGGTGACCGTCGCGGTCTCGCCGTAGGTCACGGCCGATGCGGGCGCGGTGATCGAGAGCTCCGGCGTCGCGGCCGCGCCGATGTTCCCGACCGATGACCGCAGGGCCGGCAGCTGTCCGTAGAGCGTGGTGCCCGGGCAGTCCGTCGAGCAGCCGTCCTGGTGCCCGCTGATCCGGTTGAGCTGCACCGCCATGCCGGCCTTGTAGCGGTTGCCGGACCCCCCGGAGGAGACCAGGGCGACGGTGCCCGCGGTCGGCGCGCCGTGGAGCGGCAGCTTCCAGCGGATGATCGACGCGACCGCGTCCAGGGCGGCGGCCGGCGCGGGCTGGGACTCGAACGTCCCGATGATCGCGATCCCGGTCGAGACCGAGTTCCAGCCGATCGCCTGCGCCCCGATCACGGGCTGGTCGATGCCCCCGGCGCGCCCCTCGAAGATCTGCCCGAAGCGGTCGACGAGGAAGTTGTAGCCGATGTCGTTCCAGCCGTTGGAGCCGACGTGGTATTCGAAGATCGCGCGCACGAGCGCGGGGCTGTCCTCGCGCCCGTACGTGTTGCCGTTGACCGTGTGGTGGACGAACGCCATCTGGACGGAGCCGAACGTCGGCGCGCCCTTCGTCTTCAGGCCGCTCGCCCACGCGGAGCGCGGGATGATCGTCGGGACCGCGGCGCGGGACGTCGCGGGGACCCCGCTGCCGCCGCTGGCGCGGGTGCTCGCCCGCCCGGCGCCGAGGATGCCGCCCGCGGCGACCGCCCTCGTGCTCGCGGCTCCCGCGCGCCGGCGGTCGGCGGACGAGATCGCCACGAGGTCCAGCCGCACGTCGGTGTCGGGGCGGCGGCGGGCCCGCAGCTCGACCTCGTCCGCGCCGCCGAACCAGACCGGGTCGGTCATCGCGGCGCGGCGCCCGTCGGGAGCGTGCCCGTCGTGGCCGTCGAGCGACTGCCACGCGCTCCAGCGGCCGCCGGTGGACCGGGCCCGCAGCTGCAGTCCGATCCCGTCGACCGTGCGGACGGGCGCGCCGAGCAGGTCGAAGCGATGGGGCGCGCGGAGCGGCCCGCTGGTTCGCCCCGGACCGAGCACCGAGCGGCGCACGACCAGGCGTCCGGGCGCCGAGGCCGCGACCGCGTCGGACGTCGTCGCGAGGCCGCCGAGCACGGCGACCGCGCCGACGGCGGCGCCGGCGCGCACGACCGTACGGCGGGTGAGGACCGCCCCTGGCTCGGCGGGCGACGCCGGGACGACGGGGTGGTCGTGCTGGTTCGGGGGAAACGGCATCGGTAGTCCCAACCGGGGAGTCACCGGAGAGTTCCGGTCCGCCGACGAAGAAGCCACGACTGCAAGCGGCGACCCAGCGCCGCGGACGGCGTGATGAGGCCCGACGCCGGGCCCGGCCGGCCCCGTGCGAAGCGCCCCGGCGGGCCGCGCTGCTCAGGCGGGCAGCGCGATCGCGTCCGGCGCGCCGACCGCGTCGGCGCAGTCGTCGGCGGCACCGAGCCACTGCGACCCGTACGCGCGCATGCCTTCGATGATCGGCAGGAGGGCGCGGCCCTTCTCCGTCAGGGCGTACTCGACGCGCGGCGGGACCTCGGAGAACGTGCGGCGGGCCACGATGCCCTCCTCCTCCAGCCCGCGCAGGCGCAGGGAGAGCGTTCGGGGGCTGATCCCCGTGAGGGAGCGCTCGAGCTCGCAGAACCGCGTGTTGCCCTCGGCGAGGTCGCGCACGAGGAGCAGCGTCCACTTGCCGCAGACGATGTCCGCGGTGCGACACACCGGGCAGGTGGGATCGACGGCCATGCCGATACTTTACCGAATGAAGCGACCGGCCCCGTGGGGCGGCACCGTCCGGACCGCCCCGTCGGGCCGGTCTAGATGATGGTTTCCACGATCTCGCGGCGGGGTGCACGTCCCGGACGGCACCTGACGCCACCCGGCACCTCCGTCAGACTTCCAGTCTGGCTCTCGGCACCGTGCGACGCCAGGACACCGCCCGG
>NZ_JBFAPC010000190.1:0-9655 GCF_040675535.1 Patulibacter sp. NPDC049589
GGGCCTCGGGACCGCCTGCCGGGCGGACCCCGTCGCGCTTCGGCCTGCCACCATCACCGCCGCGCCAACACCCCGTTGATCAGTGGATCCCTAGAGCTTCCAGGCCCCCTGGACGAGCACCGGCGTCTCGGCGCCGGCGGCATCCAGGCCGATCGCGGTGACCTCGGGCGAGCCGACCATGAAGTCGACGTGGATCGCGGAGCGGTTGGCGCGCGCGTGGTCGGCCTCGTCGTCCAAGCACATCGTGTAGGCGGAGCCGAGCGCGAGGTGGCTGGCGGCGTTCTCGTCCAGGAGCGTCTCGTGGAAGACGGTGCCGGTCTGGCCCACGCGGCCGTCGCCGTCGACGAGCGCGAGCTCGCCGAGCCGCCGGGCGCCCTCGTCCCGGGCGATCCAGCCGCGCAGGACCTCGACGCCGGCGCTGGCGTCCGCCCGCACGACCTCGCCGCCGCGGAACTCGACCTCGATCCCGTCCACGGTCGTGCCGCCGAGGGTCAGCGGCTTCGTCGCGCGCACGACGCCGTCGACGCGGGTCGGGTCCGGCGTCGTGAAGACCTCCTCCGTCGGCACGTTGGCCTGGTGGGAGATGCCGCCGACGGTGTCCATGCCCGCGGCGATGAAGATCGACGACGGCAGCAGCCCGACGGTGAGGTCGGTGTTCGGGCCGACGAGGCGGATCGCGTCGAAGCGCCGCTCGTTGAGCTTGGCGGCGTGGGCGCGCAGCTCGGCCGCGCGGGCCTGCCAGGCGGCGACCGGGTCGCCCTCGAGCCGCAGCACCGTGACGATGTCGGCCTCGAGCCGACGGAGCGCCTCGGCGGGATCGAGGTCGGGGAAGACCAGCCCGGCCCAGCCGGCGTTCGGCGCGGGGACGACGGTCCAGTTGAGCTCGCGGCGGTTGATCACGCCCGCGGTCTCGCGCAGCGACGGGAGCTGGTCCTTGCCCACCCGTGCGGGGTCGATGCCGGAGAACACGCCGGGCCGCACCTGGCCGACGAGGGAGATGTTCGCGGCGCGGGCCTCGCCCAGCGCGGTCATCCGGGCGCCGAGCCACGGGGGGACGACCTCGAGCGTGTCCTCGGCGGCGTGCTCGAGCCGGGCGCGCTTGATCAGCGGGTCGAACCAGGCGACGTCGACGTAGGACGCGCCGGCGCGGTAGGCCTCGGCGGCGATCGCGCGCACCAGCGGCTCGTGGCCGCCGACCTGGCCGCCGACCGCGACGACCTGGCCGGGCTGGACGTTGGCGCCCACGCGCACGGCGAGGGCGGCGAGCCGCTCGAGCAGCCCGGCGTCGGGCTGGAGCGGGTCGGGCACGTTGGGGGCGGCGGCAGCGGTCACCCGGGGGACGCTACCGCGCACGGGTCGCGGGATCGCGGGGACCGGTGGCGGGGCGGTCCGGGTTCGCCGGAACGGTTCGGGAGAACCCGGGCGGGAGACGCGGGGCCCGCCGGCCCCGCGGGGGCCTACGCCTCGACGGCCTGCCCGTTGGCGGTCAGCGTCGTCGGCACGTTGCCGCGCGTCGCCTTGGAGTACGGGCAGACCTGGTGGGCGTCGTGGACGATCTTCTTGGCGGTCTCGTCATCGACGCCCGGGAGGGTGACCGCGAGCGTCGCCTGCAGGCCGAGGCCGCCCTCGCCCTTGCCGATCTCGACGGTCGCGTCGATGGAGACGTCCGACACGTCCGTGTCGCCGGCCACGCCGCCGATCGCGCCCTCGAAGCAGGCCGCCCAGCCGACGGCGAACAGCTGCTCGGGGTTGGTCCCGTCGCCGCCCTTGCCGCCGAGGCCCTCGGGGATGTCGAGCTGGACGTCGAGCCGGCCGTCGTCGGTCTTGCCGCCGCCGGCGCGGCCGCCGGTGACGGTGGCGTGGGCGGCGTAGACGGGCTTGAAGCTGGCCATGGGTGCTCCTCGGATTCGCGGGTGCGGGTCGGGACGACCGTATCGGGACGCGGGTCCCGCCTCGTCTGGGCCGGGTGCTCCCGTAGGCTGCGCCCCATGGCCTCCGCCTCGGCGCCGCCGGGTGGGCGGCGCGGAATCGGTCGAGGGGGGCGGCCCTCCCGGTTCGCCGATGGGGGCCGCTCCCGTAGGCTGCCGCCCATGGCCTCCGCCTCGGCGCCGCCCCCCTCGACCGCGGTCGAGGACTACCTCAAGGCCGTCTTCGCGCTGGAGACCCGGCTCGGCGGCGCGGTGCCGACGACGGCGCTGGCGGGCCGGCTGGGGATCACGCCGGGGTCGGTCTCGGCGATGCTGCGGCGCCTGGCGGAGCTCGGCCTGCTGCAGCACGAGCCCTACCGCGGCGTGCTGCTGACGGAGCAGGGCCGCAAGGTCGCGCTGCGCACGGTCCGCAACCACCGGCTGCTGGAGCTCTTCCTGGTCGAGGTGCTCGAGGTCCCGTGGGACCGCGTCCACGACGAGGCCGAGCGGCTCGAGCACGCGGTCTCCGACGACCTCGTCGAGCGGATCGCCGCGAAGCTCGGCCAGCCGGCGTTCGACCCGCACGGCGACCCGATCCCCGACCGCGAGCTCGAGCTGGCGGAGCAGTCCACCCGCAGCCTCGACGACCTCGACGTCGGCGACGACGCCCCGTTCGTCCGGGTCTCCGACACCGACCCGGCGATGCTGCGGTACCTGGCCGAGCGCGGGATCGTCCCGGGCGTCCGCCTGACGCTCGTGGACCGCCAGCCGTTCGGGGGCCCGTTGACGGTCCGCCTGGACGACGCCGAGCACGCGCTGGGCCCGGAGCTCGCCGCCGCGATGCGCGTGGCGAGTTGAGCGGGCGAGCACCACGCACGCGCCCCTGGCGCGACGTCCCGGCCTGGGAGCTGTGGCTGCTCGGCGGGATCGTCCTCGTCGCCCTGCTCCTGCGCGTCTGGAACCTCGGCCAGAACCTGCCGCTCGTCTACAACATCGACGAGTCCGCCCGGTTCGTCCCGGACGCGGCGGGGTTCTTCCACCAGCGCCTCGGCTACCGCGAGCTCGTCAACCCGCCGGGGATGATGGGCCTCCTGGGGATCGTCGACCAGGTCTGGTTCCGGCCCCAGGGGATGTCGCCGAGCGAGGCGCTGGCGAAGGACCCGGGGCAGGCGTACCTGCTCGGCCGCGTCGTCGTGGCGCTGGTCTCCGTCGCCGCGATCCCCGTGCTCCACGCGGCCGCCCGACGGCTCGTCGGCCGCACGGCGGCGCTCGTCGCGTCGGGCCTCCTGGCCGTCGCGTTCCTGCCGGTGGCCTACTCGCGGGTGGCGCTCGCGGACGGTCCCACGCTGCTGTTCGTCGCGATGGGCCTGCTCGCGGCCGCCTGGCTGCTGCAGGACGATCCGGCGCGCCGTCGCGGGCTGATCCTGGCCGGGATCGCGGTCGGCCTGGCGGCGGGCTTCAAGTACAACGCCGGCATCGTGGTCCTGGCGCCGATCGCCGCGCTCGTGCTGCGGACCGGGACGACGGGCTGGCCCCACGCGATCCGCCGCGGCGTGCTGATGGGCGTCGTCGCGATCGTCGCGTTCGTCGTCTCCAACCCCTACGTCTTCATCGACCCGCACGAGGTCTGGCGGGCGATCCAGTACCAGGCCGACTGGTCGGGGAGCGGGCGCTACGTCGGCGAGCCGATGACCAACGGCTTCGCCTTCTACACATGGGCCGCGGGGTGGGGCGTCGGCTGGGCGCCGCTCGTCGCGGCCGTGATCGGCTCGGCGCTGCTGGCCTGGCGCCGGTGGCGGATCGCGGTGGTCCTGCTGCCGCTCGTCGCCGGCTACCTGCTGGTCATGGGCCCGCAGGACCGCTTCTTCGCCCGCTGGCTGCTGCCGATCGTGCCGGTCCTCGCGATCGCCGCCGGCTTCGCGGTCAGTGAGCTGGTGGGGCTGCTGCGGCGTGGGGTCGCGGTGCGGAACCCGGCAGCCGCTTCGGACGAGGACGACGCGACGCTGGCGCCCGCGCGGCGTCGCGAGGCGGGGCCCGCCGATCGCGGCCGCCCCCTCCGAATCGCGCTGGCGACGCTCCTCGCCGTCGGCCTCGGCGCGCAGTCCTTCGCCCACAGCGCGCACACCGCGCACGTCGTCGGCCGCGACGACACCCGCACGATCGCGCGCGGCTGGATGGAGGACCACATCCCGCCGAAGGCCGGCGTCGTCGTCGAGTCGATGTCGCCCGGCGCGTGGACGCCGACCTTCGACGGCGCGCACGCGTTCTACAGCCTGACCCGCTGGTCGATCTACCACACGATCCCGGCCGTCCAGCGCCGCGACCGCAAGGAGCACCCGCAGCTCAGGATCAAGGCCGGCTTCTCGTCCTGGGTGCGGATCCTCTACCCCGAGCTGATCGACGAGTTCGAGCGCTACGGCTACTGCTGGGTCGTCACGGGCAGCTACCAGGCGGGTCGCGCGGGCCGGACGCCGGGCCTCGTCCCCGAGGCCGGCCGCTACTACCGCGAGCTGACGCGCCGGGCCGACCTCGTGTGGCAGGTCTCGCCGTTCTCGCCCGACGCCGGGCCCAAGCGCCTGCCGTACGGCCCGACGGCGGCGCCGGTGAAGTACCAGATCGACCGCCAGGCGACGACCTACGAGCTCGCGTACGAGCGTCCCGGCCCGATGGTCTCGGTCTACCGCCTGCGCGGCGGCCGCTGCGCCGCGCCGGATCCGGTCGTGCCGAACGCCCCCTGGGGCTGAGCCTCACGCGCGCCGCGCCAGGGCGACGAGGTAGCGGCACGACTCGTCCGTGACGTTGCAGAAGACGCAGGCCGACGGCGGCCCGAGCTGCAGGCAGTCCCCGGGGCCGAGGTCGTGGTCGACGGCGCCCTCGCGGAAGACCAGCCGGCCGTCGAGGACCCAGATCTGCTGGTGCAGGAAGGCGTACGTGTCGGCCGCGTAGGCGACCTCGGCGCCGGCCGGCAGCGACACCTCGACGAGCTCGAGCGGGCCGCCGGCGGCGGGGGAGACCGCGCGCCGCACGTAGCCGCTGCCGGGATCGGTCCAGACGGGCTGCTGCTCCGCGCGAGCGAGGCGGCGGTCGTCGTCGCCCTCGGCGCGGGCGATGAGCTCCGAGAGCGTCAGGCCGAGCGCGCCCGAGAGCCGGCCGAGCAGCGCCGCGGTCGGCTGGGCCTCGCCGCGCTCGATCTTGCCGACCATCGCCCGGGAGACGCCGGAGCGCTCGGCGAGGGCCACGGCGGAGAGGCCGTGGGAGACCCGGGCGTCCCGGACGGCGGCGGCCAGCGCGCTGCTGAAGTCGTCCATGGGTGTAGACTATAATGGCAAGTGTCGCTACCATGGTGCCGCATGAGCCCCGACCGCACCGCCCCTCGGGTGCGCGACGCGACGACCGCCGACGCCGCCGCGTGTGCCGCCGTCTACGCCCCGTACGTGCGCGACACCGCGATCACGTTCGAGACGACGCCGCCGACCGCCGAGGAGATGGCGGGGCGGATCGCGGCGGCGCTCGCGACGCACGCGTGGCTCGTGGCGGAGGACGACGACGGCCGCGTCCTCGGCTACGCGTACGGCGGCCGGTTCGCGGCGCGGCCGGCGTACCGCTGGGCGTGCGAGGTCAGCGTCTACCTCGAGGTCGGTCGCCGCCGGACGGGGGCCGGCCGGGCGCTCTACGCGGCGCTGCTCGAGCGGCTCGCGGCGCGCGGCTTCCGGACGGTCCTCGCGGGGATGACCGTCCCGAACGACGCCAGCGCCGGCCTGCACCGCGCGATGGGCTTCGAGCCCGCCGGCCTCTACCGGCAGGTCGGCTGGAAGCACGGCGCCTGGCACGACGTCCAGTGGCTGCAGCGCGCACCGTTCCCGGGCGACGACCCGCCCGTCGAGCCGCGCTGAGGTCGCCGGGCGGGTCGGGTCGCGCCGGGCGCCACGCCGCCGCCGGGCGTCGAGCCCCGGCTCCGCGCTCCGCCGACCCGGGCGTCAGTCCCGCGCCGGCCCGAGCGCCCCGCGCACGGTCGCCGCGAGCATCGGCCGGAGCTCGTCGACCGTCCCGGCGCCGAGGCGCACGTGCTGCGCGGCCATCATCGTCAGGCCGTGGACGACGTCCATCATCCACGGCACGGTGAGGTCCGTCCGCAGCTCGCCGCGGGCCTGCGCCTCCGCGAGGTAGGACTCCAGCGGCTCGGTGCCGTGCTCGGCGGACAGGGCCTCCAGCTGCTCCGCCTCGAGCTCGCGGTGCACGCCCAGGAAGCGGTAGCGCTCGCCGATGTCGGCGAACTCCGCCGTGAGGGCGACGACGACCTCGAGCCCGTCACCGTCGCCGGCCGCCCACGCGGCCCGGCCCTCGGCGACGAACCGCTCGGCGATCTCGTGAGCCTCCTCGAAGACGCGCCGGAACAGCGCGCGGACGAGGTCGTCGCGCTGGGGGAAGTGCCGGTAGACCGTCGTGCGCCCGACGCCCGACGCCTCCGCGATCTCGCGCATGCTGGCGTCCGGGCGCTCCGACAGGACCCGCACCGCGGCGGCGACGACGAGGTCGCGGTTGCGGCGCGCGTCGGCGCGGAGCGGCGCCGGAGCGCCGTCCGGCGCCGCCGGGTCGATGGGGCTATCGCTCACGGGCACCGGGTGTAAGCGGAACACTGTTGTACCGTTTCTCTCCCGCGGCGTCCGTGCGTCGCCGCGCGCCGCCCTCCATCGTCCACGAGTCCTCCATGAGCGCATCCTCCCCGACCGCCACGCCCGGCGCGACCACACCCTCCGGCCGCGAGCAGCGCGACGCCCGAAGGGCCAAGGCCCAGGGCAACCCGTGGCTGACGCTCGTCGCCGTCGCCCTCGGCGTGATGATGGTCGGCCTCGACGGCACCGTGGTCGGCGTCGCGAACCCGACCATCGCCGCGGACCTCGACGCGTCCCTGTCGGGGCTGCAGTGGGTCACCAACGGCTACCTGCTCGCCCTGGCGGTGCTGCTGATCCTCGGCGGCAAGCTCGGCGACCGCTTCGGCCGCAAGAAGGTCTTCGTCATCGGCATCGCGGGCTTCGCGCTGACGTCGCTGGGCTGCGCGCTGTCGCCGGACATCGGGACGCTGATCGTCTTCCGCGTCCTGCAGGGCGTCGCCGGCGCGCTCCTGATGCCCAACACGCTGGCGCTGATCCGCTCGGCGTTCCCGCCGGCCGAGCTCAACCGCGCCGTCGGCATCTGGGGCGGCAGCTCCGCGCTCGCCGTCGCGTCGGGCCCGATCATCGGCGGCCTGCTCGTCGAGCACGTGTCCTGGGAGTCGATCTTCCTGCTGAACCTGCCGCTCGGCCTGCTGGCGATGGTCGTCGCGCTGGCGTGGGTGAAGGAGTCCAAGGACGAGGGGCACACGGGCTCGTTCGACGTCCCCGGCGTCGGGTTGCTCTCCGGCGGCCTGTTCCTCGTCGTCTGGGCGCTGATCAAGGCGCAGGACAAGGGCTGGGGCTCCGCCTACGTCCTGCTGTTCGCGCTCGCCGGCGTCGTCGTCCTCGGCCTCTTCGTGCTGCGCGAGCACCGCGCGGAAGACCCGCTGCTGCCGCTGGACATCTTCCGCGAGCGGTCGGTCTGGGCGGGCACGCTGCTGGTCGTCGTCGGCTTCTTCGCGCTCTTCGGCGTCCTCTTCTTCATCGGGCTCTACCTGCAGAACACGCACGGCTACAGCCCGGTCCAGACCGGCGTCCGGATGCTGCCGTTGACCGCGATGTTCGTCGTCTCCGCACCTCTGGGCGGCTGGATGACGGAGACGTACGGCCCGCGGCCGCCGCTGATCCTCGGGATGGTGCTGCTCGTCGTCGCGTTCTTCGGGCTCTCGCAGCTGGAGGTCGACACGAGCTACAACGGCCAGTGGCCGTACTTCCTGATCATCGGCCTGTCGTTCGGCCTCGTGATCGTCTCCACGACGCAGGCGATCCTCGGCAACGTGCCGGTCGAGCGCGGCGGCGTCGCGGGCGGCCTGCAGTCCACGGCGCAGCAGCTCGGCGGCGTCCTGGGCACGGCGGTCTTCGGCTCGATCATCGCGTCGAAGGTCACCTCGTCCCTGGGCGACGAGCTGGCGTCCCGCAACGTCCCCGGGCCGGTCGCGGCGATCGTCGACAAGGCCGGCGAGCTCGTCTCGCAGGGCGTCTCGCCGGTCGACGCCGAGAAGGCCCCGCAGTCGCTGATCGCCGGCATCGCGCAGGCGTCGGGCGGCACGCCGTCGCCGCAGCTGACCGCCTCGATCCGCGACGCGTCCTACGCGACCTTCATCGACGGCCTCCACGCCGCGATGTACGTCGGCGTCGGCCTGGCCGTCGTCGCCGCGGTCCTCGGCCTGCTGGTCTCGCGGGGCCGGGAGCTCGAGGACGACGAGGTCGCCGGGGCGTAGGCCCGCGTCGTCCGGGCGCCTACCGCCGGCGGAAGCGCACGACGCTGTCGGGGCGCGTGGCCGGGCGTCCGTCGGGGTCGGTGATCTCGCGCTGCACGTCGGCGCGGCGGTCGACCGTCCAGGCGTCGCCAGGCAGGTCCAGGGCGGCGATCAGGGTCGCCGCGTCGGGCATCTCCTCGGCCGGCGGCCCCACCGTCGCCCACGAGGGGATGCCGGAGTGCCCGACGACCAAGAGCGCCCCGCCGGGCGCGACGCGGTCCGCGGCCGCCCGCAGGACGTCGACGCGGGCCAGGCCCACGGGCGACTGCGTGTAGCTCGAGAGCACGAGGTCGAACGAGCCCTCGGGCACGCCCGCCCCGAGGTCGTGCTGCCGCCACCGCACGCGGTCCGCGACCCCTGCCGCGTCGGCCCGCTCCGCGGCCAGGCGGAGCGCGTTCTCGGAGAGGTCGACCGCCAGCACCGTCCAGCCGCGCCGCGCGAGCCAGATCGCGTCGGCGCCCTGCCCGGACCCGAGCTCGAGCGCCGTGCCCGGCGCCAGGTCGTCGAGGTGGTCGAGGGCCAGCGCGTTGGGGTTGCCGCGGAACCGCTCCCGCTGCCGCTCGTAGTGGGACTCCCAGAACTCGCGGGGGTCGTCGGCGGGGGCGGGGTCGTGGGCGTGGGACGACGTCGTCATCGGGCTCTCCGGTCGGGCCGCGGGGGCGGCCGGTCCCGGGAGCGTGGCCCGCCGGGAGCGGGGCGGCAAGCCGATGTGCCGGAACGGCAACGGGGCGCGGCCGGGGCCGTGCCGGGTCGGGGTCGCGTGTCGCGTCCGGGGCCGGGGCGGGCGTGCCTCCCGCGACCGACGCGGACGGCGGGCCGGCGCGGGAATCGGCCGCGACGCGGCTCCCTACCGCCGGTAGGGTGGGCGCATGCCGCCGATCGAGCGCCTCTTCGGACCGATGTTCATCACGGCCGGGATCCTGCACTTCGCGATCCCGAAGCCGTTTGAGTCGATCGTCCCCGACTACCTGCCGGCCCACAAGGAGCTCGTGCAGCTCTCCGGCGTCGTCGAGGGCGTCGCGGGCGCGGCGACGATGGTTCCCCGGACGCGCCGCTTCGGCCGCTTGCTGTCGGTCGCCACGCTGATCGGCGTCTTCCCGTCGAACGTCAACATGGCGCTGCACCCCGAGCGCTACCCGCAGGTCCCCGGCGGCCGCGCGGCGCTGATCGCCCGCCTGCCGCTGCAGGGCCTCCTGATCTGGTGGGCCGCGAAGGCCGAGTAGGGCGACCCCGGTGGGCCGTCGGGCGACGGAGCGCCCGCCCCGCCCCGGGCGGGCGCCGCCGGGGTAGCGACGGGACTTCGGCATGCCGGTGCCGTAGAGCCACATCAACGTGT
>NZ_JBFAPC010000191.1:0-9553 GCF_040675535.1 Patulibacter sp. NPDC049589
CGCCCTGCGGCATCATCCCCAGAGTCAATCCAGAGACCGCCAGGTGGAGCCAGTTGAAGCGTCCACGGTGGGGCCACTGCAAGTGACCACGCCCAAGGGTCGGCCGTTCGCCGAGCTTTTCCCCGACCGTCCTCGCCAGCTGCGCATCAAAGGACCGCTCGAACATCCGCAGGCGGCGCTCTGGGCTGATTCGGTGGACGAGGTATCCCTGCGAGTGCTTGAGCACGCACGCGGGGTCATCTGTGTTGAGAACCATGAGACGTTCGAGCATCTACTCCGGCACACGCAAGCAGGTTGGATCCTCCTCCAGGTTCCGGGCGGACCGCCGCCGGCCGAAGCCCGGCTTCTAAACCGTGTGGTCTCCCTAGCCCCTGGGCTTTCGGTGCTTGCGGCGTTCGACCCCGATCCTGCCGGCATCAAGATCGCCGTCAATCTGGCCGAACGAGCCGATGTTCGGCTAGATGCTCGTCTGATGACACCTGAGGCGCTCCTGGCGGCTGCCCCGCTCCGGCTCGCCGATTGGGATAGGCGATGGCTCGAACGCCTCGCTGGCCACGCTGGCGCCCTGGAGCCGCTGCGTGAAGCGATCGCTGCGCACGACCGAAAGGGCGAGCAGGAGTCCCTGCATACCTGGCTCGACGCGGTGCTCGACATTTTCTGACGAGCGCGCCGATCCAACTCCTCACGGGTCTGGCCGCGAGCGGGTCGTCGACGGGTCCGTGGGCTGAGGGTCGACGCGCCCCGCTCTATCCGACTGCCGGGGGCGCATCGGCGATCTCGCCGGCCGGTGATCATCGCGTGAGTGCGGCTGCTCACGTCGCCGAGACGATCACTTGCGTGCGATCGACATCGAACCTACGGCCACGCTCGGTCACATCCCAAGGAGGACGTTCGTCGCCGCAAGCGCCCGCCGGCCTGCCATCACAATGGCGGCGGCGCATGCAAGTCCGAACCGCAAACCAGGCGATCACGACGTCGAGTCATCTTGGGGCCCACCACGTTGACGCTCCTGCAGGTCGTCTCCGAGCGGCGACTCGGCCGGACTTCAGAGACCCCCGGTCGCAACGACTCACGCTCGTCACTAGAGATCCGGCCCAGCTCCTGAGAGGCTCCTCTCCGTGCCCGACCCGCGTGACCTCGAGCTCCGCCAGACGGCGTTCGAGCACGTCCGAGGGCTCTCCCGTCGTTACGACGACATCATTCCCGTGGACGCGCTGCGTAAGGGCTTCGAGTTCCGTGGCGAGCGGATCTCGCTCGGCTCCTTCTACAGCGGGATCTTCCGGCCGCGACAGATGCAGGGGCCAGCGGCCCTGTGCCTCGTGACGGCGCCCCCGAAGGCGAGTGGCCGCGGGCCGTACGAGGACGGTTTCGACGAAGAAACGAACGGCTTCATTTACCACTACCGCTCGGCGAAGACCGACACCGCGCAGGCGCGTCTGAGGGCCGAGGCCGACAACCGTACGCTCCGCGCCGCGCACGAGCTCGGCGTGCCGGTCCTCTACTTCCACGGGGTGGCGCCCGGGCAGTACACGCCCGTTTTCCCCATGTTCATCACGGCCGACGAACCCGACCGTCGTGTCGTCGCGCTCCAAGCCGCCATGCCAATGTCCGACGTCACCGAGGCAGGGCTCCAGTCGGGGGAGGACCTTCGGCGCTACGCGACCCGCGAGGCCCGGGTGCGCCTGCATCAACACCGTTTTCGGTTCGAGGTCATGCGCGCCTACAGCGGCAGCTGCGCGATCTGCGCGCTCCGCGAGGCGTCGCTGGTTCAGGCCGCGCACATCATCGAGGACCACGATCCACGCGGCGCGGCGACGGTGGTCAACGGCATCGCCCTTTGCGCCATCCATCATTTGGCCTATGACCGCAACGTCATGGGGATCGACCCGACCGGCGTCGTTCACATCGCGACGCGTCTGCTGCACGAGATCGACGGGCCGATGCTGCGCGTCGGGTTGCAGGGATTCCACGGAGAGCCGATGCGTCAGCCGCGCAGCCGGATTCAACGGCCTGACCCCGAGCGGCTCGAGGCGCGGTACGAGCAGTTCAAGGCCTCGGCGTAGCCGAATGCCCCCCGCCGTGCTCGAGACTCCGGTGCGCCGACGCAGCGGTCACCGGATCCCCGAGACTCGACGGGCTTCGAACGGTTGTCGACCATGTGCCACCGCACTTGAGGGACCGCGGCAACGGACCGACTTGCCCAAAGCACCACGCACCGGTGATCGAGCCGGGCGGCCACGGAACGCACGATGACCATGACTGACAACTCGACTCCCACTGTGCCGGTATGGACGCTGGCAACGCGCGACGCCCCGCTGCCCGTTCTTACGGATGCCGGTCCCATGACCGCTGAGCGCCTGACTGAGCTCCGTGGCGCGCTGGCGTACATGGCCGACCAACCAATCGCGACGCTGGAGGTGCACCCACTCCCGGGCACACTCGATCGTCGCCGGGGCATTCCGCTCGACGCCGCGAGCCCCCTGGCACAACACCTGTCGCAGCTTGTCGCCGAGACCGCGCGCTCGTCGACGGTAAACGTCGCTGGTACCGGTGAAGCCCTGTACCGGATGGTGATTCCCGCGAAGGTCGCCGGGCAGTTGGTGCGACCCATGGCATCGAAGGCGGTGCCCGGCGGGATCCACGGCGCGCTGATGGGCTCCCGCGGTATCGCAGCTCAAGCGTCGTTCGTCCCCGCGAATGCCGCGGCCGTTGGCGCGGCGGGCGGGGCCGGTGGGGCGGCGGGCGCGACGGTCGCCGGTGGTGCCGCGCTGACCGTCGCTGCGCCGCTCGTCCTCATGGCCGTGGCGGTCGGCGCAAGCGCCTACGCCGACCAGCAGCGTAGGAAGGCCATTGAACGCATCACGGGCATGTTGGGACAGCTCCACGACGATGCGCTTGACAACGAGCGGGCAGAGCTCGAGGGCTGCCGTGACGCGGTCGATAAGGCGACGGCGCTCCTCCTTGATCAGGGCAAACTCGGGGTCTCGCTCGGACTGGATTCCGCTGTCCACGCCATTGGCAAGTCGATTGCGGCCGCCGAACGTCGGCTGAAGCGTTGGCAGGATGCGCTCGACGGGTTTCCCCTCGACAAGCCCGTTGAACTCGACGCCGTCACCGACGCTTTCCCCGGCGCCGACGACGAGGGCGGGACGTTCAGGGCGCACCTGGAGCTTGCGGACCTTGCGGTTGCGTTGAAGCGACGGGTCATCATCCTGCAGGCGGTGGAGCACGCCCAAGGGGATCCGGGCAACCCGTTCGAGAGCTTCACTCGCACCCTGAAGGCGGATCAGCAGCGCGTTGTCGAGCTCGAAGCATCCGTGGATGACGTGCTCGTGCGCTTGTCGAGCCTCGAACTCACTCGGCCGAAGAGCAGGCGCCCGGCGTTCACGACCAACCAGGTCGAACAGCTCATGCGGTCATCGGACCGTGTGCGTCGCCTCGCAGACGGGGTCATTCCCGACTGCACCGCGACGGACGTGTCGATCGACATCGCCCGGGACAAGGACGGATCCATCGTCGTGCTACCGGCAGCGGCGGCGTAGACGGCGGGCGAACGCCGGACTGGAGGACCGCAGGGAACCGTAGGGCATCGCTGCGGGACGGCCCCGTCTTTGGTCCCGATACTTCGCGAAGCCTACCGCCCACGCCGGCTGTGGAGTACGCCGATGGCGTGGCGGACCCGATGCGTCCCGCCCAGCGAGTCCCGTCTCACACGGTCTCAGCCTCACCCCGCCCCTGCACCGCCCCCGCAACCCTCGCCACCAACGCCCGCCGGAACCGCGCCGTCGGCGTCGACTCGAAGTCGCGGGCGCCTACGACGTAGGTCACGCCGTCGTCGTCCGGGGCGCTCAGCTCGGTGTCGTCGCCCCAGGTGAAGCGGTCCGCGCGGAAGCCGAAGAACAGGGTGCCGCGGAGCAGGTCGAGGTCGTCGGGGAGGAGGCCGGTGCGGTGGTACTCGGACTCGACGGCGTTCGCCTGCTCGCCGGCGCGGGCCACCGTGCGGTCGTCGTCGGGGTCGTCCGGCTGGCCTTCGGGCGCGCGGCCGAGCACGGCGTAGCCGTCGAACGTGTGGGCGAAGCGCGCGATCTCGTCCCACCGGTCCCACGTTGCGGGGACGTCGGTGATGCGCAGGTCGTCGTTCTCGATCAGGCCCGGACCGCCCTCGGACGCCGGGGTCCGCGGCTCGTACGGCGGGCGCCACCCGTGGACGAACGCGACCTGCTCGGCGGTCTCTGGGGCGACCCGGCCGGCGCGGGCCCGCGCGGTGTGGCGGCGCGCGTGGGCGAGGCGACTCAGGGCCTCGTCGGCGGACCATCCACGCTGCACGGTCAGGCAGCCGAGGACCGTCCCGGTCCGGCCGACGCCGCCCCAGCAGTGGACGTAGACGCGCCGACCGACGGCGCTCGCGGCATCGATGACCTCGAGGATCGCTCGCATCCGCCACGGCTCCGGCACCGAGACGTCGCGGATCGCCATGCGGACGTGCCACGCGTCGACGCCGCGGGCCGCGGCGCGTTCGCGCAGCAGCGCGCCGTAGGGGTGCAGGCCGCGCGGACCCGGGCCCTCGCCCTCCTCGGTCAGGTCGACGAAGCACGTGACGCCCAGGTCGAGCAGCGCGTCGAGGGTCGCCGCGGCGGCGTCGCGGGTCGGCTTTCCCGGGTAGGGGCCGGCGAGGATCGCGTTCTCGGCGAACCAGAACGCGTCGTTCGGCAGCTGCGGGTCGGCGTCCGGGCCGCCGGGCGGCCGCGGCAGCTTCGCGTGCTCGGCGGCCAGCTCGTCCGACAGCTCGCGCAGGCCGTCGGCCAGGCCGGTGATCTCGTCGCCGAGCAGCACCCGCTCCCGCCAGTGCGCGGGGATCGCGTCGGCGCCGTAGAGCGCCCCGGCCAGCTGGCCCGCGATCGCGCCGGTGGTGTCGGCGTCATCGCCCAGGTTGACCGCGGCGAGCACCGCGTCTTCGAAGGACCGGGTCGACCAGACGGCCCACAGCGCGGCCTCGAGCGACGGCGGCGCGAAGCCGCGGCCGGCGATGCCGGGCGGCGGCTCCGGTCGACCGCGGCCGTCGGCGCTGCGGTCGTGCTCGTCGTCCGCCCCAGCGGTCCCGCCCGGGCCGCTCGCGCCCTCCGCACCGTCGCCGGCGCGGAACGACCCTGCCGCGACCCGGGCGACGGCGTCGTCCAGATACTTCGCGGTCATGAACCGCGCGTCCGGGCCGAGGACGCTCTCGCGGTCGCCGCCCTGCAGCGCGTCGACCAGCAGCGCGGCGAAGAGCTTCGCCGCGTCCCGGGCGCCGGGGTGGCCGTGGGTGGCGTTCGACTCGCGGATCGCAGCGTGGATGGCGGCCCCGCGTGAGTACGCGTGCGCCATCGCGACCGGCGCCAGGCGCATGAGGACGCCGTTGCCGCCGGCGTCCGGGAACTTCGTGCCCGCCGAGGCGTCGCCGGTCTGCTCGAAGAGCTCGAGGGCCTGGCGCGTCGCGTTGCCGATGTCGAAGCAGCGGCCGGTGCTCGACCGCTCGCCCTCGCGGTACCAGCGGACGTAGCGGCGCAGCGCGTCGGCGGTGTCGTGCTCGCGACGCGCGAGCAGGCTGTCGGCGAGGCAGAGGGCCATCGACGTGTCGTCGGTCCAGGCGCCCGCGGGCAGGTCGAACGGGCCCCCGCCGACGATGTCGCTGACGGGCGGGAACGTCCCGCGGGGCCGGAACTCGACGGTCGTGCCGAGCGCGTCGCCGACGGCGAGACCCAGGAGCGCGCCGCGGAAGCGGTCCTCGCGGGACGGCGGAGCGGGTCGGTGCGTGGTCATCGAGGAGAGGTCGGCCACGGTGTGGTGATCCTGACACCCCGCACCGGACGCGTCGAACGGACGACGGGTGCGGATGGAGCCTCGCCGCGGGCTCGCCCACACGCCGATCGCAACCGCCCGACCGATCCGGAGTGCTGTGGGCGATGGGAGAGCTGATCCGCCTGTTGCCCGACGACGCGGAGCCGAGCGCGGGGGAAGGCGGAGAGCTGGTTCCGTCGGCTTTGGGCGACGCCGTCGGCCTCGGCCGCCCCGGCGGACTCGCCGGCGGGCGGGATGAGGTCCCCGGCGTCAGATCGCGGTCGCTGCGGACGACCCCTTCAGCGCGGCCGTCGTCCGGCGGCCGGCTGCACCACATCTCCTCCCACCGAAGGTCGTCACCCATGCGAGCACCACTTCTCATCACCACCCTGGTCACGCTGTCCCTCGGCGCCGCGTCCGCCACGGGCTGCGGCACCGAGGACGAGGGCGCGTCCGCGACGACCGTCGGCGAGCGCGTCACCGTGCAGGCGGACGCGCCCGCGCCGGACGCCGTGGACGGGGACGCTTCGACCGGGTCCGGCAGCTCGTCGGACTCCGGCACCGCGGACGAGGAGTCGACCGCGACCGCCGACACCCCGAGGAAGGCGAAGGCGAGGTCCTCGTCCTCGGACTGCACCGAGGTCCCCGACGTCGTCGGCCTGAAGGACCTGCAGCTCTCGCAGGACACGCTGCGGGCGGCCGGCTTCTACGTCATGGATCAGGAGGACACCATGGGACAGGGGCGCTCGCAGCTGTGGGACCGCAACTGGGTCGTCACGCGCCAGGACCCGGCGGGCGGCGAGTGCGTGTCGCTGGACACGACGATCACGACGTACGCGAAGAAGCACGGGGAGTAGGGGGCGCCGGACCCGAAACGCGGGTGCGGCGCCCGCAACGGCCGGCGCGGGGACCGAACGGCGGGACGCGGGTCCCCGCGACGGACCTCAGCCGCGGTCCACCCGGATGCTGAACGACCTCCTGGCCGCGCGGTGATCCGGTACGGAGCCGGTGCGAATTTCGCCTGGAGTCTGCGCACCGGGGCCCGCGACGCTTGGCCGGCCCATGGACAGCGCCGAGGACGACTCCTACGATGACCCGTACCGTGACCGCCCCGCCCGTCGCCCGATTCACGCGCGAGCAGTTCCTGCGACTGCCGGAGTCCTCGCCCGGGTTCCGCTTCGAGCTCGTCGACGGTGAGCTGGTCACGATGAACGATCCGCTGCCGCTGCACCAGGTGGCGGTCGGCGCGCTCCATGCGGAGCTGCGCGCGTGGTGCCGTGTTGCCACCGGTCGCGGACGGGTGCTGCTGTCGATCGATACGGAGATCGGTCCCGACACGATCGTGGGGCCGGACCTGCAGTGGTTCGCGGCCGAGCGGGAGCTCCCCGATCTGGCAGCGCGGCCCTGGCCCGCCGGGGACCTCGTGATCGAGGTCGCGTCGCCGTCGACCGCGCGGTACGACGCCGGAACGAAGCTCGCACGCTATCTGGCGGCGGGTGCGCGGGAGGTCTGGCTGGTGTCCCCGGTCCCGCTCGGCGTGCGGATCGTCCGGCCGGACGGGGAACGACGCGTCGGCGTCGGAGGGACGCTCACGTCCGCGCTGCTTCCCGGCTTCGAGCTGCCGGTCGCGGCGCTGCTCGACTGAGCGCCCGGCTCGACGCCCGCGGCGCCCCGCCCCAGGCGTTCGAGCGTCGCGTCGAGCGTGGGGCTGCGGAACACCGCTCTCCCGACCCTGGATGTCGTGCTCCCGCACGAGACAGCCATCCTGCCGCGGAGTTCAGGCACACCGTCGGGGTCGTCTCGCGCGAGATGACCCCTGGTTCAGCGATTGCGATCTCGCGGACGATGCCCGTATGGCACGGGGCAGAGCGCAGCGGGGCGAGCTCACGAACTACGAGGCGCCGAACTGGGAGCCGCTTGAAGCGGCGGTCGGCCCGGAGCTGCTCGTGTGGTTCATGTGGATGGAGGAGGTGCGGCTGCGCGACGGCACGGCGGTCCACGGCTACAAGCACCGGGCGACCAGGCGCTACCTGCAGCTCGACGAGGTCCTGCGGGCCTACTGGTACGACGACGGGCTCTACCGACGGCTGCCGTTGTGGCGGGCGATCGACGGGGTCTTCGCGAGCTGGCGGACGCTCGGGGCGTCCCCGGGCCAGCTGCTGCTAGTGGACGAGGCGTCGGAGCGGGCCGCGGCTCGCGACGAGGAGGCCGGCGGCCGCACCGCGGCGTGAGCCGCAGCCGGCGTCGACGGGCTCCAAATGGACAAATGACGCGGCGGCATCGGCGCCGCGCTCGCGACCTACCTGCGTTCCGAAGGCCGGATCCCCACCGCGTCGCGCATCGACGTGCGCTCGGACCTGGGGCCCGTGCGGGCGTGCACGGGAGCGAACGCCGGCCTGGACTGGATCCTCAAGGACCTCGAGGGCTCAGTGCCGGAAGTCCCATGGGATCAGGCCGTAGCGACCTTCCGTCGCGCTGCCGACCGCGAGGCAGCGATCCGCGCCCACCGGCAGCGTGCCTTCGACGATCAGGAGCGCCGTGCCGTCCTCCTCCGCGAGCTGGTGGATGCGAACGAGGCGCTCGCAGCCGCCGGCCGGCAGGAACGGTCGGCACGGAACGCCCACGACGAGGCGCGGGAGGCCGTCATCGACGCCGAGCGCGAGCGCGAGCGGCGGGCGGACCGCCGCGTCGAGCGCCGCCGGTTCCGCCCCGGTGTGCTCGAGGTCGTGACGTCGCTCGGCGCCGCGCCCGCGGCGACCTGGAGCGGGGACGCACCCAGGTCGACGTCCGGAACGAGACTGACCGCCAGGACCTCGGCGAGCGGCTGCCGGATGCGGAGTGGGCGACCCCGGGCGCGCGAGATCGTCGCGAGAAGGCGGCTCCGTGGACCGACGCGGAGTGGAACCACGCGCGCAGCGAGCTGTTCCTCGCCGCGCTCGAGCTGCACCGGGCCTTCGTCGGTCACGAACCGAAGCAGATGCGGGGAAGCCTCTTCGGCGCGATGGACGTCCTGACCGGTGCAGCGCCGTACGACCTCGCGGAGTCCAAGGCGCTGGCCGCGTGGCAGGCGCTGTTCTTCGTCGTGCCGGTCGTGTCGACGACGTCGGCCCCCGCTGGGCCCCGAGCAGTCTCTCCGCCCAGCGGCTCGCCGATCGTTCGACGCCACTGGGCACGTGGTTGCCCGACGGCGAGGGCACCCGTCGTATATGGGTCGGGATGCCGCTCACCGTCCACCGCCGGTGCGACGAGCCCATGTTCGGCTTCGTCAACGCCCTCGCCTACGACGGCCTCATGGTCCACGCCACCGGCGCCGGTCCGGGGGACGCGTTTCGGTCGCGGTACTCGACGCTCCCGCCCTCGAAGTGGATCGATGTCGTCGCGGCGGAGGCGGAGGGCCATTGGATCCCCGGCGAGGGCGAACAGCTCGACCGCATCCTCGACACGCTCCGGGACGTCGGGGTCGACCCGCCAGCGCGATGCGTCCGCCTGCGCCCCTACCCTCACCCGGTGACGCCCACCGCCTTCGACTTCGACCTGGCGCTCGACGTGGTCGAGGAGGAGGTCGGGGCGCGGGCGTACGACCGAGGGCGGCGCTACGCGTCGGGTGGCCGCGTCCTGTCGCTGTCGTGGCGGGCCGACGACGAGGTGTTCGAGGCGAAGGTCGTCGGCAGCGGACGGATCTACGAGACGGAGCTCTACGTCTTCACCGGGCGCGACGGGCGGATGCACTACGACT
>NZ_JBFAPC010000192.1:5000-9484 GCF_040675535.1 Patulibacter sp. NPDC049589
CCAAGTCGTAAGACGATGTATATGGACTGACGCCTGCCCGGTGCTGGAACGTTAAGGGGACCTGTTAGCTCTTCGGGGCGAAGCGGAGAACTTAAGCGCCAGTAAACGGCGGTGGTAACTATAACCATCCTAAGGTAGCGAAATTCCTTGTCGGGTAAGTTCCGACCTGCACGAATGGCGTAACGACTTCCCCACTGTCTCAACCACAGGCCCGGCGAAATTGCAGTACGAGTAAAGATGCTCGTTACGCGCGGCAGGACGGAAAGACCCCGGGACCTTTACTATAGCTTGACATTGGTATCTGAATTTAATTGTGTAGGATAGGTGGGAGCCGGTGAAGCTCGGACGCCAGTTCGGGTGGAGGCGTTGTTGAAATACCACTCTGTTGGGTTTGGGTATCTAACTTGCGGCCCTGATCGGGTCGAGGGACAGTGTCTGGTGGGTAGTTTAACTGGGGCGGTTGCCTCCTAAAGGGTAACGGAGGCGCCCAAAGGTTCCCTCAGCCTGGTTGGCAATCAGGTGTTGAGTGTAAGTGCACAAGGGAGCTTGACTGTGAGACTGACGGGTCGAGCAGGGACGAAAGTCGGGACTAGTGATCCGGCACTTGCGTGTGGAAGCGGTGTCGCTCAACGGATAAAAGGTACCCCGGGGATAACAGGCTGATCTTCCCCAAGAGTCCATATCGACGGGATGGTTTGGCACCTCGATGTCGGCTCGTCGCATCCTGGGGCTGTAGCAGGTCCCAAGGGTTGGGCTGTTCGCCCATTAAAGCGGTACGCGAGCTGGGTTTAGAACGTCGTGAGACAGTTCGGTCCCTATCCGCCGTGCGCGTTGGATACTTGAGAAGGGCTGTCCCTAGTACGAGAGGACCGGGACGGACGAACCTCTGGTGTGCCAGTTGTCCTGCCAAGGGCACGGCTGGTTGGCTACGTTCGGAAGGGATAACCGCTGAAAGCATCTAAGCGGGAAGCTCGCTTCGAGATGAGGTATCCCACCACCTTGAGTGGGTAAGGCTCCCAAGAGACTATTGGGTTGATAGGCCGGAGATGTAAGCACGGTAACGTGTTGAGTTGACCGGTACTAATAGGCCGAGGGCTTAACCACCCTAAACATTGCGCTTGCGTCCACTGTGTGATTCACAGCAAACGAACAACCACCCCAGGACTCGACGGCTTCGGCCGGCGGGACCGGGTTGCTGGTTACGTTGTGCTGATAGTTGTTTCGGTGGTCATAGCGGTGGGGAAACGCCCGGTCACATTCCGAACCCGGTAGCTAAGCCCGCCAGCGCCGATGGTACTGCACTCGGGAGGGTGTGGGAGAGTAGGACGCCGCCGGACTCAACGTGAACAGAAAGGCCCACCCCACACGGGGTGGGCCTTTCTGCGTTTCTGGCGCCCGTGGGACGGTTCACCTCGGCTTACCGGCGTAGGCCGGCGGTGACTATCTCGATCATCCGGGCGCGGTCGGGAGCGGCCACGCAGGCCCCCAGCAAGGCTTTTACATCGGCGCGGGTTACGTCTTGGCGGACTGCGCCGGCCTCCTGAGCTCGGTCCAGCAGGGACTGCTCGATCTGCTCCAGGTCCTGGTCGGTTCCGGTGGCTGCGGACTCGACGTCGAAGCCACCTCCGGAGAGGGCCTCGGCCAGGCCGCGGTTCGTGGTGGCCTGCTCGACCATGTAGGCGAAGAACTCGTAGAAGGCGTCACCGGCGGGTGAGGCGGCCATCAAGGTGCGGGCGTGGCTGACTATCTCTTCCACCTTGGCCAGGACTATGGCGGCGTAGAGGGAGTCCTTGGTGGGGAAGTGGCGGCTTACTGTGCCGGTTCCTACGCCGGCTCGGCGGCCTATCTCGGCCACTGACACCGTCAGGCCGTCCTGGGCGAAGGCGGCCATGGCGGCCTCGATCACCTTGGTTCGGTTGCGTTCGGCGTCGGCTCGCATGGGAGAACCTCCATCGACAAGCGGGATGGGCGTCCCGTATCGTCGAGCAGTAAGCGGGATGGGTGTCCCGATTATAGGAGGATCGCTGTGTGGAGTTCGAGCGACATCCCTGATCAGGCCGGCCGCATAACGCTGGTCACCGGTGGCTACTCCGGCGTGGGTCTGGAGACGGCGCGTGAGCTGGCAGAACGCGGTGCGACCGTGATCATTGCGGGGCGCGACAGGGAACGGGCCGCGGCGACGGCGGAGCGGCTCGGCGGGCGACCGCTGCATGTGGACCTCGGTGACCTGGGATCGGTGCGTCACGCTGCCGGTGAGGTGAAAGAGCGGTGGGGGCGGGTGGATCTGCTGGTCAACAACGCGGGGGTGATGATTCCGCCGTTCGGGCGTACCAGGGATGGGTTTGAACTGCAGTTCGGGATCAATCATCTGGGGCATTTCGCGTTGACCGGGATGCTGATGGATCTGCTGCTTCGGAGCTCGGCGGCGCGGGTGGTGACGGTCAGCAGTAACGGGCATCGGGGTGGGGTCATCGCATTCGAGGATCTGCAGTCCGAGCGCGGTTATGACGCGATGCGGGCATATCGGCAGTCGAAGCTGGCCAATCTGCTGTTCGCCCACGAATTGCAACGCCGCTATCCGCAGCTGGTCAGTGTCGCGGCGCATCCGGGGGCGGCGCGGACGGCGTTGATGCGACACAGTCCCTGGCATTTCCGGTTCGTCGTCGCGCGGCGTACACGGTGGGCTTTCTCGTGGTTGATCCAGAGTGAGCGGGATGGTGCGGCACCGATTCTGCGAGCCGCCACCGATCCCGCCGTGTGCGGCGGGGAATACTTCGGGCCGGACGGCTGGGGTGAGTTCACCGGGCGGGCGACGCGGGTCACAGCGGAGGAGAATGCCCATGATCCGGAGGTGCAGCGGCGGCTGTGGGCGGAGTCGGAGCGGCTGACCGGGGTGAGCTTTCCGGTGCCCGCCGGTATGCTGACGGACGGGCCGTGACTGGCGCGTTCGGATGGCTGACCATCGGGGAGCGGCTCCGTCGAGATGACGACCTGCCGTGCGCCTGGGCCTCTTCACTACGTGATAGGGAGGTCCCATGTCCGAACTGAACGCCGAATCCGTAGCTTTCCGATCCGCCCTCGAGGTGGTCCGGTCCGTCGAGCCCCGCATCGCGGATGCGATCGCCAAGGAGCTGACCGACCAGCGCGAGTCGCTGAAACTGATCGCGAGTGAGAACTACGCTTCGCCGGCTGTCCTGCTCGCCATGGGTAACTGGCTCTCCGACAAATACGCCGAGGGCACCATCGGCCGCCGTTTCTACGCCGGCTGCCAGAACGTGGACACCGTCGAGTCGGTTGCCGTCGAGCACGCCAAGGCGCTGTTCGACGCGCCGTACGCATATGTGCAGCCGCACTCCGGCATCGACGCCAACCTGGTCGCCTACTGGGCCATCCTGGCCGACCGGGTCGAGGTGCCGTTCCTCAAGAAGTTCGAGAAGCGGCAGATCAACGACCTGACCGACGCCGAGTGGGCCGAGCTGCGGCAGGCCTTCGGCAACCAGCGGCTGCTCGGCATGTCGCTGGACGCCGGCGGTCACCTCACCCACGGATTCCGGCCGAACATCTCCGGGAAGATGTTCGACCAGCGCAGCTACGGTGTCGACCCGGCGACCGGCCAGATCGACTACGCGGCCCTGCGGGAGACCGCGAAGGAGTTCAAGCCCGCGGTGATCGTGGGCGGCTACTCGGCGTACCCCCGGAAGGTGAACTTCGCGAAGATGCGCGAGATCGCCGACGAGGTGGGCGCGACCTTCATGGTCGACATGGCGCACTTCGCCGGCCTGGTCGCGGGCGGCGTCTTCACCGGCGACTACAACCCGATTCCGCACGCGCACATCGTCACCACCACCACCCACAAGAGCCTGCGCGGCCCGCGCGGTGGCGCGGTGTTCTGCCAGCCCGAGCTGTCCAGCCAGGTGGACCGTGGCTGTCCGATGGTGCTCGGTGGCCCGCTGCCGCACGTGATGGCCGCCAAGGCGCTCGCGTTCGCCGAGGCCCGCCGGCCGGAGTTCGCCACCTACGCCCAGCAGATCGTCACCAACAGCCAGGCCCTCGCCGAGGGTCTCGCCAAGCGCGGCGTGCAGCTGGTCAGCGGTGGCACCGACAACCACCTGGTGCTGCTCGACGTTCACCCGTTCGGCATCACCGGCCGGCAGGCCGAGCAGGCCCTGCTGGACAGCGGCATCGTGACCAACCGCAACGCGATCCCGAACGACCCGAACGGCGCCTGGTACACGTCCGGCATCCGGATCGGCACGCCGGCGCTGACCAGCCGTGGCCTCGGCACCGGCGAGATGGACCAGATCGCCGAGCTGATCCACACCGTGCTCGCGAACACCACCCCGGCCGAGGGCTCGAAGGCGAAGTTCAACCTGGACCCGGCGCTGGCCGACCGGGTGAGCAAGCAGGCGTCCGAGCTGCTGGCGCCGTTCCCGCTCTACCCGACGGTCGACCTGGGCTGAGCTCGCGCCATCCCCGCCGCGGCC
>NZ_JBFAPC010000193.1:0-9445 GCF_040675535.1 Patulibacter sp. NPDC049589
GCTGAGCTACTGCCGCGACTCCGAACCCATTCGGCAAAGGCACGAAGCATTCCTCGAGCACGCTCAAGAAAGACGATGTCTCGTGCTTCGAGCACCGCGTCGCGGGCCTCGGCCAGCGCGTCCTTCACGCCCGGGCGGTCGTGGAAGGCGGCGAGGACGACCTCCTCGACCTGCTGGCGCAGCCACCCGAGCTGCTGGTCGGCGCGGCGCCGTTCCAGCTGGCCGGAGGCCTCCATGTTCGCGCGGTGCTGCTCGACGGTGTCCCACATCTCGGCCAGGCCGATGCCCTCCGCCGCGCTGGCGGTCAGGACCGGGGTCTTCCAGCCGGGGGTGGCCTCGGGGAGCATCCGCAGGGCGTGGCGGTAGTCGCCGGCGGCGCGCTTGGCGGCGCGCACCGCGTCGCCGTCGGCCTTGTTGACGACGATCAGGTCCGCGACCTCGACGATGCCGCGCTTGATGCCCTGCAGCTCGTCGCCGGCGCCCGGGACGAGCAGCAGCAGGACGCAGTCGACGAGGTCCGCGAGCTCGGCCTCGCTCTGGCCGACGCCGACGGACTCGACGATGATCACGTCGAAGCCCGCGGCCTCGCAGAGGACCATCGCCTCGCGGGTGCGGCGCGCGACGCCGCCCAGCACGCCCGACGTGGGGGACGGCCGGATGAACGCGTCGTCCAGCACCGACAGGCCCTGCATCCGCGTCTTGTCGCCGAGGATGCTGCCGCCCTGGCGCGTCGAGGAGGGGTCGATCGCGAGCACCGCGACCTTGTGGCCGCGGTTGACGAGCCAGACGCCGAGGGCCTCGATCGTCGTCGACTTGCCGGCCCCGGGGACGCCGGTCAGGCCGATCCGCCGCGCCGCGCCGGTCTTCGGCAAGAGGCGCGCCATGACCTCCTGGGCCAGCGCGCGGTCGGTCTGCAGGCGGCTCTCGGCCAGCGTGATCGCGCGCGACAGGATGGCCCGATTACCGGCCAGGAGGCCGGCCTCGAGCTCGTCGACGGTGGGACGCGGGCGGGCCATGGGGCAGGGACGCTAGCCGTCGGGGCCGACGCGCGCGGGGCCGCGGGCCGGCCGGTGGCCGCCGGGATCGGTGGCACGCCCCGCGGAGGCCGGCGGACAGGTGGACGACGCCGGCGGCCTCCGGACGCCGACTCTCGCCGCGTCGCGCGATCACGACCGTCCCCCGTCGAGCTGCAGCCGACCGACCGCCGTCCGGCTCAGCAGGTGCGAGCCGGGGCGGGGGACCAGGGCGAGAGCCTCGTCCGGCGCCCTCGGCCTCGGAACGGCCTCCGGCGCACCGGGATCTCGTCACTCGTGACGGTCGGGCTTCGGGGAACGAGGACTCCTGCCGATACGGGTCGTATGCACCGTCCCGACCAGGAGCCCACCCCCACCCACGACGCCGGAACGCTCCGGGAAGCCGCGCCGGAGGTCGGCTCCGTGCGGATCGACGGGGCTGGCCGGGGCCGTGGGGGTGTCGATGCTCGGGACGAGGTCGGCGGAGTTCGCGACCGGGGTGCGCGTCCTGGAGCAGCGCCTGCACCGCCGGCTCCGCCACGACGAGGGCCGGTCGTACCAGGTGGGCGCCGGCTACGAGCGCTGGACCGCGGACGACGCCGAGGTCCTCGTCTACGCCGACGCGCAGCCCGAGGACACCGACGCCGTCCGCCGGGTCGCGGTCGGCGGCCACGACGACGTCGCACAGGATCTCGAGGCGGGCCGGCGCGATCGGCCCGTCGAACTCGGACCGGACGCCGTGCTCGGCGCGGACGCCGAACATCGCTGGGCTCCTCGATGCCGCCGATGCCGGTGCCGGCAGGCTCGTCCGGCCGGCGAGCGCCGACGCGCCAACTCCGGGCCACGCCGATGAGTTCCGCCGGGGGCCGCCGTCTAGCAGGCAGACCATCACCGAACCCCCACCTGGAGACCAGATCCACCATGACCACCCCCGCCCACGCCGGCCGCGCCTTCTTCGTCAACCTGCCGGTCGAGGACCTCGAGCGCAGCAAGGCGTTCTTCGCCGCCCTCGGCTTTCCCTTCAACCCGGCCTTCTCCGACGAGAACGCCGCCTGCATGCTGATCGGGGAGCAGGCCTTCGCCATGCTCCTGACCCGCGAGAAGTTCGCGGAGTTCTCGAAGCTGCCGCTCGCCGACCCGCGGACCCACGCGCTGGCGCTCTACTGCTTCAGCGTCGACGCACGTGAGCAGGTCGACGCGGTCTCCGCCACCGCCCTGGCCCAGGGCGCGGTCGAGGCCGACGGTGCCGAGGACTACGGCTTCATGTACTCGCGCAGCTTCTTCGACCTCGACGGCCACGGCTGGCAGATCATGTGGATGGACCCGGCCGCGGCGGCCCAGGGCCCCGAGGAGTTCGTGGCCTCGCAGAGCGAGGGCGCCACCGCCTGACCGCCGCGTCCCGTTCGCCGGCGCGTCCGCGGACCCGGGTTCCGGGGACGCGTCGCTCCCGGCCACCGACTCAGACGGTCCCGGGCTCCGGCTCGATCGGCCCGTCCGGCCCGACGGGGCCGTCGGGGTCCAGCGGCAGGTCCGGATCCGCGGGCAGGTCCGGGTCCAGCGGCAGGTCGGGATCCGGCGGCAGGTCCGGATCGGGCGCCGGCGCCGGGTCCGGCGCGGGCTCGGGCGGGAAGTCCGGGACCGGCTCGGTCGGGTCCAGCGGCGGCAGGTCGGGGACGGTCCCCGGCTCCGTGGTCGGCGGGGCCGGGACGGGCACCTCGAGGACGTGCGGGGCGTTCGTCATGGCGCACGCGTACCCCGTTGTGGCTCCTCCGACCATCGCCGTTGGCCCGATCGGCACCTGCGCGGACCGCCGAACCCGAAGGGTGCACAGCGATCTCGGCGGATCCCGGCTGCTCCGCATGCGCGTTCCAGCAAGCCGCGGCGAGGAGGATCGGCTTCGGCGGATCTCGCAGGTCGCCGACCGGTCCCGCCCCGGGCGCGGGCCGCGCCCCGCCCCGGGTCCAGCGTCCCGGGCTGCGCCCGGGCCGCACGCCGCCCTCAGCTCGCGGTCTCCGCCTCGGCCGCCGGAGCGGCGTCCGGATCGGCCACGCCGTCCGGGTCGATCGTCGGGACGGCGGCGGCCTTCGCGGCGGGCCCCTCGGTCGGGATCTCGAGGTCGAGCTTCTCCATCAGCAGGCGCAGCAGGCCGCCGGCGGCCGTGCCGATGACGGTGCCGGGCGGGTAGATCGCGTCCGCGCCGCCGGCGCGCAGCTCGTCGAAGTCCTGCGGCGGGATGACGCCGCCGGCGACGACGAGCACGTCCTCGCGGCCCATGTCGTTCAGCGCCTGACGGAGCTGCGGCACGAGGGTCAGGTGACCGGCGGCCAGCGACGAGGCGCCGACGACGTGCACGTCGGCCTCGACGGCCTGGCGGGCGACCTCCTCGGGCGTCTGGAAGAGCGGTCCGATGTCGACGTCGAAGCCGAGGTCCGCGAACGCCGTCGCGATGACCTTCTGGCCGCGGTCGTGGCCGTCCTGGCCCATCTTCGCCACGAGGATGCGGGGGCGGCGGCCCTCTTGCTCCTCGAAGTTCTCGACGAGCGCCTTGGTGTCGTTGAACGTCTTGCTCAAGGTCCCGACCTCGCTCCGGTAGACGCCCGAGATCGTGCGGATCTGGGCGGTGTGGCGCCCGAAGACCTTCTCCAGGGCGTCCGAGATCTCGCCGACCGACGCGTGCGCGCGGGCGGCGTTCACGGCGAGGGCGAGCAGGTTGCCGTCCTCGGCGCCGGCGCCGGTGGACTTGCGCGACGCGCCCTCGGTGAGGGCCTCCAGCGCGGCCTGCACGCGCGGCTCGTCGCGCTCGGCGCGCAGCTTCTGCAGCTTCTCGATCTGCCGGGCGCGGACCTCGGCGTTCTCGACCTTCAGGACGTCGATCTGCTCGTCGACCGCCGGCTGGAACTTGTTGACGCCGACCAGGGTCTGCTGGCCGGAGTCGATGCGCGCCTGGGTGCGGGCGGCGGACTCCTCGATGCGGAGCTTCGGGACGCCGGCGTCGATCGCCTTCGTCATCCCGCCGAGCTCCTCGATCTCGGCGATGTGCGCCAGCGCCTTCGTCGCCAGCTCCTGCGTCAGCTTCTCGACGTAGTAGGAGCCGCCCCACGGGTCGATGACGTCCGTGGTGCCGGTCTCCTGCTGGAGGAACAGCTGCGTGTTGCGGGCGATGCGGGCCGAGAAGTCGGTCGGCAGCGCGAGCGCCTCGTCCAGCGCGTTGGTGTGCAGCGACTGCGTGTGGCCCTGGGTGGAGGCCATCGCCTCGACGCAGGTGCGGACGACGTTGTTGTAGACGTCCTGCGCGGCCAGCGACCAGCCGGACGTCTGGCAGTGGGTGCGCAGCGAGAGCGACTTGGGGTTCTCGGGCTGGAACTGCTCCTTCAGGAGCTTCGCCCAGATGAGGCGCCCGGCCCGCATCTTCGCGACCTCCATGAAGAAGTTCATGCCGGTGGCCCAGAAGAACGACAGGCGCGGCGCGAAGCGGTCGACCTTCATGCCCGCGTCGAGGCCCGCGCGGATGTACTCGATGCCGTCGGCGATCGTGTACCCGAGCTCGAGGTCGGCGCTCGCCCCGGCCTCCTGCATGTGGTACCCGGAGATCGAGATCGAGTTGAACTTCGGCATCTCCTGCGACGTGAACGCGAAGATGTCCGAGATGATCCGCATCGACGGCGCGGGCGGATAGATGTAGGTGTTCCGGACCATGAACTCCTTCAGAACGTCGTTCTGAATCGTCCCGGAGAGCTTCGCGACGTCGACGCCCTGCTCCTCGCCCGCGACGATGAAGAGCGCGAGGATCGGCAGCACCGCGCCGTTCATCGTCATCGACACGGACATCTTGTCCAGCGGGATGCCGTCGAACAGCGTGCGCATGTCGAGGATCGAGTCGATCGCCACGCCGGCCATGCCGACGTCGCCCGCGACGCGCGGGTTGTCGGAGTCGTAGCCGCGGTGGGTGGCCAGGTCGAACGCGATCGACAGGCCCTTCTGGCCGGCCGCGAGGTTGCGGCGGTAGAAGGCGTTGGAGAGCTCGGCCGTGGAGAAGCCGGCGTACTGGCGCACGGTCCACGGCTGGTTGACGTACATCGTCGGGTACGGGCCGCGCAGGAACGGCGCGAAGCCCGGCCGGGTGTCGAGGAAGTCGAGGCCCTCGGAGTCCTGCGAGCCGTAGGCGGGCTGCAGCTCGATCTGCTCGGGCGCCGTGAAGCGCAGCTCCTCGACCGGCCGGCCGGCCGCGGCGGCCGCGACCTCTTCGATCTTCGCCGTGCTGACGGGCTCCTGCTCGACGTCGCCGAGGGTGGCCTGCGAGAGGTCCGGGATGCTGCTCATCGCGCGCTCTCCGTCCGGGTGGTGACAGGTCGGTCGAGGGTGCTCAGCGCGTCGCCGAGGATCTCGATCATGTCGACGCCCTGCTTGACGCCGCGGTCGGCGCCGAGCGCCTGCGCCCGCTCGTCGTTCCCGCCGACGAGGTAGACGACCTTCGCGCCCGCGTCCCGCAGCGACGAGATCGCGGCCGAGAGCACGTCGTCCTCGGCCTTCGGGCCGCCGGCGACCGCGGCCAGCACGGCGCCGTCGGCCTTCAGCAGGTCGCCCGCGGCCGACGGGTCGTCGAGCGGCTCGGACTGGATCGTCGCCAGCCCGCCGACGCCGAAGAAGTTCTGCGCCCAGGTGGCCTGTGCGGCGTGCGCGGCCAGCGGGCCGAGGGCGGCGAGGAAGACCCGCGGGCCGTCGTCCCGGACCTCGGCCCCGCCCACGCCCGCGTCGGCGGCGGTCGTGGCGGCGCCCTCTCCCGACGCGTGGTCGGAGGAGGAGGTTGCGCCTCCGGCCGGCGAGGCCGCCGCGGCGCGCAGCTGCTCGAACGGCTCGGCGTCGCGGCGCGTCGGCAGGCCCGTCGCGTCCAGGTCGGTGACCGGGCCCCAGCCGGCGAGCGTCGCGAGCTCGTCGATCCGGGCGCCCGCCTCGGCGGCGCTCAGGAGCTGGGCCAGGAGCTGGTCGCCGGCGGCGTCGTCCACCGACGGGCGGTCCAGCGCGCCGTCGGGCAGCGGGCCCCGCTCGGCCAGGCGGTCGTTCTCGGTGCGCACGAACGCCGCGCGGTCGACGGGCTCCGGATGGACCTTGTCGTCGGCCAGGAGCGGGAAGACGTTGACGCCGGTCATCTCGCGCTTGCGGCGCGAGAGCTCGCCGCGTCGGCGATCGGCCTGCGCGGCGAGGTCGCCGGCGAGCGCGTCGCCGGTCAGCACGGCCGGCGCGCCGCCGGCGGCCTCGATCTCGGTGACCTTCGCCCAGGCCTCGCGGGCCATCGCGTCGGTCAGGGACTCGACGTACCAGGAGCCGCCGGCCGGATCGGCGACGCGACGCAGGGCCGACTCCTCCTGCAGCACGAGCTGGGTGTTGCGCGCGATGCGGCGGCCGAGGCCGCCCGGGGCGGCGGCGCCGACCGCGTCGGCGACGACGGCGTCGAACGGCGTGACCGTGAGGCCCTCGGCCCCGCCGACCGCGGCTGCGAAGCCGGCGGTCGTGGCGCGCAGCATGTTCGACCACGGGTCGATGCCGGCGAGCATGCGGTCGCTGGTGCGGGCGGTGAGGAACGAGCGGCGACCCTCCTCCGGGACGCCGGAGAGCTCGAGCACGCGGGCCCAGAGGCGGCGGAAGGCGCGCAGCTTGGCGATCTCGCCGAACTGGTTGGTCCCGACCGTCAGCGTGAACTCGATCTGCGTCGCGGCGCGGGCGGGCTGCAGCCCGGCCTGCTCGGCGGCGCGCAGGTACGCGACGCCGGTGGTGATCGCGATCGCGAGCTCGCGGACGGGGGTCGCCCCGGCGTTGACGTACGCGCGGGTGTCGACCGCCAGCGCCCGGACCTTCGGGAACGTCTCGGCGACCTCGGCGGCGATGCGGCCGGCCATGGCGATCGCGTCGGCCGGGTCCTGGGCGAGCGCGCCCTCGGCGGCGAGGGTGCCGAGCGGGTCGATCCGGAGCGAGCCGATCGCGTCCCGGTCGGCCACGCCGCGGCGGCGCAGCAGGGCGAGCAGGAGCGCGCCGGTCGAGACGGCCTGAGCGCCGCCGTCGACGGCGATCGGGGCGAGCTCGACGAAGACGCCCTCGAGGACGGTCTCGAGGTCGTCGACCGTGGAGACCATCGTGCCGTCGACGCCGCGGGTCGCCGCGAAGGCGTCGGAGCCGGGGGCGTGGCCGCCGCGCGCGGCGCGGTCCGGGCGCAGCTCGATGGCGGTCGCGCCGCCCTCGAGGTCCTCCATCAGGGCCTTGTTCGCGGCGCGGCGGTCGGGGTGCGCCTGCTGCTGGCGGATCTCCCAGGCGGCCTCGTCGGCGCCGGTGCCGCTGTTCGTCCCGCGGACGAACGGCGCGAGGCCCGGGACGCCGCCCGGATCGCTGGCCAGTGCGTCCTCGCGCGTGTAGAGCCAGTTGACCTCGATGCCGTCCTCGGTCCGGGACACCGTGGGGGTGTCCTCGGGGACCTTCGCGGCCTTGAGCGCCGCGGCGCGCCAGTCGTCGTCGGGAACCGGTGGGAAGTCGGCAGCCAGGGGCTCGGTCATTCGCGGCACTCCATCGAGGGTTGCGACCCTGCGTCGCAGACCCCTGAGCCTATCCCCGGCGCTTGCACGGTGCACGCTGCCCTAGCACTCCGCCCCGACGGCACCTCCGTCGGGGCGGGTGAGCGTCCCCCGGAGCGGTGCCCCACGTCCCCGGTACGGGGGATCCGCCCCCTCCGACCGGCGGATCTTGCGGGCGCCGCGGCGGCGCTCAGGCGTGGGCGAGCGACCACTCCAGCGCGTCGTCGGCGACCTGCTCCCAGCCGGGCTCGCCGGCGGTGAAGTGCGAACGGCCCTCGTACTCCTTGAGCTCGGTCACGGCCGGGCTCTTCTTCCAGCGCTTCAGCAGCTCGCGGACCGTCGAGGCCGGGACCGTGCGGTCGAGGCTGTTGCTCATGAGCAGCAGCGGCGCGCGGTCCGGGTTCTTCAGGTCCGCCTTGTTCTGCGGGTTGGGGACGAGGTTGCCGAGCGCGGCCTGGAACAGGGGCCGGCCGGGGCCGGGCACGTGGTACCGGTCGTACGCGACGCGGGCGGCGTCCTCGTCCAGCGCGTTGGCGAAGCCCCAGTGGAACTGCTCGAACGTCAGCTTGACCGTGCGCTTGCGGTTCCTCGGGTTGCCGAGGACCGGGAACGCCGCCTTCAGCTGGGCGGGCGGCAGGGCCAGGACGCCCTTGACCGCGGCCGGCGAGATCGCGACGCCGACGGCGCCGAGCCCGCGGTCGAGCAGCAGCTGCACGAAGAGCCCGCCGAACGAGTGGCCGATGAGGATCGGCGGGGTCGGCAGCGCCTGGATGATCGCGGCGTAGTGGTCGACGATGTCGGTGATCCCGATGCCGTCCATCCCCGAGGGATCGGCGCGCACCGCGTCGACGTCCTCGGCCTCGCCGGGCCAGCGCGGCACGACGACCGTGAAGCCCGCGGCCTCGTAGCGCGCCTTCCAGTGCTCCCACGAGAGCGGCGTCAGCCACAGGCCGTGGATGAGGACGATCGTGTCGGGCTTGCCGGGGGCGGCGGCGACGGCGGTCTGGGCCGCGGCGTCGAGGGTGGTGTCGGTGGTGGCGCTCATGGGGTGCTCCGGGAGGACGGCGGTGACGGTTCGGTGGGAGACAGATCGTTCTGTCTGCGTGCAGCATGCTCCTCCTCCCGGGCGTTGTCAAGCGGCTCGACAGAACGGTCGTTCTGGTACGGTCGGACCATGCTTCCGAGTGCCACCGACGCGGCTCCCCCGAAGCCGTCCGCGGCCCGCGATCGCCTGCTGGAGACGGCGTCGCGGATCTTCTACGCGGAGGGCGTCCACGCCGTCGGCGTCGACCGCGTGATCAGCGAAGCCCAGGTCACGCGGGCGACGTTCTACCGCCACTTCCCCGGCAAGGAGCTGCTCGTCGAGGCGTACCTGCGGGCGGCGGACGTGGACATCCGGACCCGCGGCGCGGCGGCCGCGGAGGCGCTCGGCACCGGCGATCCGCTGGCCCTCGTCCGCGCGTTCGTCGCCGGCGTCGGCGACGAGATCTGCCTGAGCGGCTTCCGCGGCTGCCCGTTCATCAACGCCGCGGCGGAGTACCCGGACCCGGACAGCGCGGTCCGCGTCGTCGTCGACGAGCACCGCGCGTGGTTCCACGACACGCTCGAGGCGCTGCTCACGGCCGGCGGCCACGCCGACCCCGCCCACGGCGCCCGGGTCCTCGTCCAGCTGCGCGACGGCGCGATGGTCGGCGGGTACCTCGGCGACCAGGAGACGGCGCGGGCGACGCTGATCGCGGCCGCCGAGGGCGTGATCGGGGGCTGAGCGGGCGGCCGGCGGGCCGCGGCCGGACAGCGGAGGACCGCGCCGTCGATGCCTCGCCCCCGCCTGTGGCGTCCCGTCCCCGAACGACCGGGGGGCCGGCTCGCGCC
>NZ_JBFAPC010000194.1:0-9327 GCF_040675535.1 Patulibacter sp. NPDC049589
AACCGTCCCGTGCGCCAAGCTGACGGCGCTCGTCGGGCAGTTGGAGGACGTCGTCGGCGGCGGGCACCGGGCGCTCGTCTTCAGTCAGTTCACCGGCTTCCTGGAACTCGTGCAGGCACGGCTCGCCGAGGAGGGGATCACGACCTCCTACCTCGACGGGAAGACGAAGCAGCGCGCGAAGGTCGTCGAGCGCTTCAAGGCCGGCGACGCCCCCGTCTTCCTGATCAGCCTGAAGGCCGGCGGCTTCGGCCTGAACCTGACCGAGGCCGACTACTGCTTCCTGCTGGACCCGTGGTGGAACCCCGCGGCCGAGGCCCAGGCGATCGACCGCACGCACCGCATCGGCCAGACCCGCCCGGTGAACGTCTACCGGATGATCTCCACCGGCACGATCGAGGAGAAGGTCGCCGCGCTCGCGGACCGCAAGGCGGCGCTCTTCGCCGGCGTGCTGGACGAGGGCGACCTGTTCTCGGGCGCCGTGACGGCGGACGACATCCGCGGGCTGCTGGGGTGAGGGGCGGGGACCGGCCGCGTTCCCGGAGCCGATCGGGTTGTCGCCGGAGGCGTCGGTGAACGGCGTCCCCGTCTGGGAGCGGTGCGCGTGACGTGGTACCCATGTCGCGCCCGCTGTCTCTCCGGAGCCCCGACCGTGACCGACACCCTGTCCCTGTTCCCCGAAGACCCCGACGACACCGGATCGTTGGCCGCGGCGATCGCGGCCGCTGACGGCACCGGACCGTCCGCGCCCGCGGCCTGGCTCCTGCGGCTCGCGGCCGCGCCGGACGGCATCCCACTGCAGCCGACGGCCGCGCCGACGCCTGACGTCGACGAGTCGGCGGCCCCGGTCTTCGCGCTGGCGCCGTCGGTCGTCGAGGCCGTCGTCGCCCGTTGGCCGTCGTGGGCGGCGGCCATGTCGTGCGACGGCGACGTGGTCCGGAGAGTTGACGCCGCGTCCCGGTCGGCGATGCTCCACCACGAGGCAGCAGTCCCGTCGCTGAGGGTGCTGCGGGAGAGCCTGCTGCGCGGCCGCCTCGTGCGCCGACGGGGCGACCGGTTGCTGGCCAACCGGCGCGGACGGGAAGTCGCCGAGGACGGCGATCGGCTCGTGATGGCGGGACTCGAGGACCTCGATGCCGGCGAGCGCTTCGGCGACGTCATCGCCGGCACCGCCCTTCGCGCCCTGCAGGCCGTGCCCGACGGGTTGGCCGAGGAGCGGCTCGCGGCCGCCGTCGACCGCGAGGGCGCTGCGCACGGGTGGAGGATCGCGGGATCCCGTGGCACGCGGGCGGACGGGCCGCAGGGTGCGTCGGCACTCGGCGACCCGCTCGCCGAGCTGCTCGTCCGCGCCGAGGCCTACGGGATCGTCGAGCGGCGGGCCACGGACGGGGCAGGATCCGGGGGTGTCCGCCTGAGCGAGGCCGGCCACCGGATCCGAATCCTCCCCGGGGGTCTGTTCGGCGGCGGCGCCCTCGCGCTGGCGCCCCCGGAGCGGCCCGTCGACCCCTCGATCGTCCTGGTCCTCCACGCGAAGCTCGAGGACGTCCCCCGGACGAGCGTGACGATCGAGATCGGCGCCGACCAGGACTTCCTCACGCTGCACCGGACGATCCAGGACGCATTCCGCTGGGCGGACGACCACCTCTGGTCGTTCTGGCTGAACGGCAGGTACTGGGGCGGCGGCGCCTACGAGGTGCGCTCGCCGTTCGGTCAGATCGACGAGGAGACGGGCGCGCGACGGGCCGATGAGGTGCGGCTCGGCGAGGCCGGCCTACGGGTCGGATCGACCATCGCCTATCTCTTCGACTACGGCGACGCGTGGCGGGTCGCCCTGAAGGTGCGCGCCGAGATCACGGCCGACGGTGGCGGGTACCCGCGGATCGTCGCTCGCACCGGCACGCCACCGCCGCAGTATCCGGGTGACGAGTGGTGAGCGTCTCGCTCAGGACTCAGCGCCGACGAGGTGTTCGGCTTCTGCCGGTGTCTGCAGGCCTCCGACACAGCTTCGGCACGCATCGGACCTCGAGTCTCCGCAGCCCGCTCCGCGAGGGTGTCGGCGATGGCCCGCACGCCCGTACGAGATCGACCGCCGGACCGCCTACGATCGGGGTTCGCTGCGCGGCGTCGTCAGATCGACGGGCTGCGTGACGACCTCGCTCATGTGCCGTCTCTCGCTCACGCAGCCGTTCCGCCTCGCCCGCCCGGGGGTACAGCGTCCCACGACGGTCGGCCGCCGATGCTGCCGTTGCCGCCCGAGCGGTCGGACGACGGGCCGACACGACCGATCGTGAGCACCGACGGACTGCCCGAGCGCCGCGAGGTCTCCTACGCCGTCGGCGAGCACGCCGAGCGGTACCGGCGGATCATGCGCGTCTTCCTGCTGAACAAGACGCGTGACATCGGCTGGCAGCTCTCGCCGGCCGACGTCCAACGGCGGCTGGAGGCCGAGTTCGGGCAGGCGCTGCCGGACGACGTCCTCGACCGCTGCCTCGAGCGGCTGGTCGACGACGGTGCCCTGCAGGCCCGGGCCGACACGCGGGCGGTGACGTCGGCCGTCGAGTGGCGGCGCAAGCGCTCCGTCTACGACATCACCCCGGCCGGTGAGCGGGTGGAGCGGCTGCTCGCCGAGCTCGACGCGCTGGGGGAGGAGATCGGCTCGCTGGAGTCGGGACGGCTGCTCTCGATCCGGGACGCCCTGGCCCGCATCGTCGACGGGCTGCGCGCGCCCGCTCCCGACGCCCGCCGCCTGGCCGACGACCTCGAGACCGTGGCCGACGCCGTCAAGGCGCTGCGCCAGGGGGCCACGGACTTCATCGTCCGGCTGCAGGCGTTCACGTCGTCGGATCGGATCACGGGGGACGAGTTCGCGGAGCAGCAGGACGTCATCGTCGCCTACCTGCAGGGGTTCCACCGGGATCTGCGCCGGCACGCCGACCCGATCTTCGCGTCGATCGGGGCGGTGGAGGAGCTCGGCGCCCCGCGCCTCGTCGACCTGGCGCTGTCGGCCCGCGACCTACCGCCCGCCATCGGCGACGCCACGGCCGAGCAGATCCGCGCCCAGTTCCGCCGCTACGAGGAGGCCCGGTGGCAGGCGGTCCGGGCGTGGTTCGGGACCCCGGGCTCGACCGAGGCCCCGTGGGTGCTCCTGACGAACAAGCTGCTCGACGCGATCCGGGCGATCATCGACATCGCCGAGCGCCTGATCGACCGCGCCGCCGGCCGCCGGGATCGCGCCGCGGCGTGGGATGCCCTGGCGCGGATCGTGGCGACGCAGGACGACGCCGTCGCGACGGCGTGCGTCGCGGTGGCGTGCGGGATCCGCGCCCCGCGGCACCTGTCGGGTCCCGAGGCGGACCCGGACGCGCTCGCGTCGCCCGGGGCCGTCGGCTGGCGCGATGCCCCGCCGATCGCCGTCGCCGCGCACCTGCGGGCGCCCGGCACGCGCACCCCCGGCGCCGGCACGCCCTCGCGGCTGGCCGGGAACACCGGACTCGCCGAGCGCGTGCGGGAGCGTCAGCGCACCGAGCAGGCCCAGCTCGCCGGCCTGCTGGACCGGCTGCGCTCCGGTGTGCCCGTGACGATGAGCAGCCTGCACCGCCTGCACCCGGTCGAGCTGAACCACCTGCTCGTGCTCGTCTCGCGGGCCTTCGCGCAGCGCCGCGAGCCGGACGGCAGCCGCCGCGCGAGCTCCCCGGACGGCACGCTCCGGCTGCGCCTGGTGCCCCCGGCCGACGGTGCGCGGACGACGATCGACGCGCTGCACGGACGGCTCGAGTGCCCGGACTTCCGGCTGGAGGTCGAGGCGTGAGCACCGCCGACGCACTGGCCGCCGCGGCGGACGAGGAGCGCCGCCGCGGGCTGCGCGCCCTGCTGCAGCGGCAGGTGCTGGCCGCCCCGGACCCGGACCTCGGGCTCGTTCGTCGCCACCGCGACCACCTCGCCACCGTCGTCCGCGACCAGCTCGGCGGGACGCTGACGGTGACGAGCGACACCGCGCACCTGAGCAAGGTCGTGACGCTGGACGACGCGAGGCCGCTGCGGCTGCCGCCCCGGTCCCAGAGCGAGCGCGCGAAGCCCGTCGACGACCGGCGGGCGCTCGACGGCCGCGCGGCGCTCCTCCTGTGCGTCGTCGCCGGCGTGCTGGAGCACCGCGGCTGGACGCAGGTCCCGCTCGGCGCGCTGGCCGAGGACGTCGTCCTGCGGGCCCGCACGCTGGAGCTCGAGGTCGACTGGAGGACCCGCGCCGACCGCTTGGCGTTGGGTGACGCGATCGAGTTCCTGACCGGTCTCGGCGTCCTGACGCTGCGCTCTGGCGTGGCGGGCGAGCAGGGCAGCGACGACGAGGCGTTCTACGACGTCCACCGCCGCCGGCTGACGCTGCTGATCGCCGACCCCGTCCGCTGCGCCGAGGCCGGAGCGCCCGCCGACCTCGAGCCGCGACCCGCCGACCACGGCGAGCTCGCCGGCCGCGTGCGTACTCGCCGCATCGTGCGCGCGCTGGTCGAGGACCCGGTGCTCTACGTCGACGACCTCGACCCCGACGACCGCGACTACTTCCTCTCGCAGCGGGCCCGGCTGGAAGGGCTCGCGCGCGATCTGACGGGACTCCAGCCCGAGCGACGGCGCGAGGGCACCGCACTGATCGCCACCGGACGCGAGCTCACCGACCGGCCGTTCCCCGCCCGCGGGCACGTCAAGCAGCTCGCGCTCCTGCTGCTGCCCGAGCTCTGCGCCCTGGACGCCGCGAACGGGTCGACGGTCGCGCGGGAGACGGTCGACGGCCTCGTCCGCCGGCTCGTCACCGAGCATGCCGCGCACTGGGCGTGGGATCCGTCCGACCCGGCCGACCTCGGCGGCGCGCGGGACCGGGCGCTCGCGGTGCTCGTCGACCTGCGCCTGGCGGCCGACGAGGACGGCGGGCTGCGCGTCCTACCCGTCGCGCACCGATACCGCGCGGCCGTCGGTCGTCGGCCGACGACGGCTGGCACCCAGCTGGGGCTGATCTGATGACCGACCGCTTCCGTCCCCACCGCTACGGCGTCGTCGGGCTCTACGAGTACGCCGACCAGGAGTTCGGCGCGCACGACGGCCGCCTGGCGCTGCGCGGCCGCAACACGTCGGGCAAGAGCAAGGCGCTCGAGCTGCTGATGCCGTTCGTGCTCGACGGCGACGTCACGCCCCGCAAGCTCGACCCGTTCGCGTCCGCCGCCAAGACGATGCGGTGGAATCTCATCGAGTGCACCGACGCGTATCCGGACCGCCGCGCGAACAAGCGCGTGGGCTACGTGTGGGCCGAGTTCCGTCGCCCGGACGGCGACGGCGAGCGCTTCCTGACGTGCGGCATCGGGCTCGAGGCGACCCGTTCGACGGACGGCGTCAAGCGCTGGTACTTCGTCACCGAGCAGCGCGTCGGCGCCGATCTGCACCTGACGCGCGCGGCCGTGGGCCAGGACCCCCAGCCCGTCGTCCGCGCCGAGCTGGCCGAGCAGCTGACCGCCGGCGGCGGCGCCCTGTTCGACGCGCCGACCGCGTACAAGGAGGCGCTGCGCGAGCACCTACTGCCGTTCTCGACGCCCGCCCTCTACGAGCAGACGCTCGAGGTGATCCGCCAGCTGCGCAAGCCCAAGCTCTCGGAGAGCCTGAACGTCACCCGCCTGTCGCAGATGCTCTCGTCGGCACTGCCGGCGGTCGACGGGGATCTCGTGCGCAAGCTCGGCGACGCGCTCGAGCAGCTCCACGAGCTGCAGCGCCAGTACGACGAGCTCGCCGGCGCCCGGCGCCTCGTCGCGTCGATCGTCGAGCAGCAGTACCGCGCGTACGCCCGTGGCGTGGTCCGCACCCGCGCCGACGCGCTGAAGAGCACGAACACCCGCTGGGACGCCGCCCGCGCCGAGCAGCGCCGCACCGCGGCCGCGCACGAGACCGCCGTCGTCGAGCGCGAGGACGCCGAGACCGCGCTGGCGCATGCGACCGGCGCATGGCAGCGGACGAGCGAGGAGTACGAGACCCTCATCGGGTCGAGCGCCTACGAGGTGATCGGGCTCCTCGAGGAGCGGCGCCGCGCGCGGGACGAGGCCCGGTCGCGAGCCGACCGGGCCCGCGACCGCGTGAGGGCCGCCCACGAGGTCGCCGTCCGAGCCGAGGGCCGGCGCGACGAGGAGCTCGCCGCCGCGCAGCGGGCGGCGGAGGACCTCACCGAGGCGACGGAGATCCTCACGGACCGGCTGTCGACCGCGGGGCTGGACCCGGTGCCCCCGGAGCGCCCCGCGCTGGCGGCGCTGCCGGCCCGGGTCGCGCTCCGCCGCCAGGACGTCGAGCGGGCCGAGGCGCTCGTCGCGGCCCTTGCCCGCGCAGAGGCGCTGCTCGAGGCGCTCGCCGAGGACCTCGCCGTCGCGGCGACGGGCCGGGACGCCGCCGCCGAGCAGGTGACGGCAGCGGACGGGCGGCTCGAGCGCGTGACCGAGGAGCTCCTGGAAGGCCTGCGGTCGTGGCGCGCGTCGCTCACCGAGATCGTGCTGGCCGACGAGGCACTCGACGCGCTCGCGGACGGGATCGTCGCCGGGGGCGATCCGCAGGTGGGGCTGCGCCCGTGGTTCGAGTCCCGCTCCGAGGCGCTCGCGGCCGAGCGGGTCGCCACCGCTCACGGGATCGAGACGCTGGCCACCGAGCACGCCGACGCGGCCGAGGAGCTGCGCGAGCTCGAAGCGACCCGCGACCCCGAGCCGCCCGTCCGCTCCCCGCGGCGGGCCGACCGTCGTGGTCGCGTGGGTGCGCCGCTCTGGGCCGTCTGCGACTTCCGGCCCCACGTCCCGGCCGAGGACCGCGGAGCGGTGGAGGCCGCGCTGGAGGAGGCCGGCGTCCTCGACGCGTGGATCGATCCCGACGGAGCGATCCACGACGCCGACCTGACGCTCGTCGGCGGCGGAGCGGCGAGCCCGGCGGGCGACGCGACCGCGACGGGCACGCTCGCCGACCTGCTCGTCCCGGACCCGGGTGATCGCGGCATCCCGTCGGAGACCGTCGCCGGAGTCCTGCGCTCGCTGCCCCTGTCCGGCCCGCTGAGCGTCGCGCCGGGCACGTTCCGCTTCGGTCCGCTCCACGGCCGCGCGACGAAGCCCGGCGCCGAGTTCATCGGCGCCGCCGCGCGCGCCGCCCGTCGGGAGCGGCTGCTCGCGGCCGCACGGGACCGGCTCGCCGAGCTCGACCGTCGACTGGCCGTCCTCCGCGCGCAGGCGGAGCAGCAGGCCGCCGCGCAGCAGCGGCTGCACGACGAGCGGGTGGCGCTGCCCGGAGCCGGCGCGCTGCGGGACGCGGAGCGCGAGGCCCGCCGGGCCGCCGACCGGCTGCAGGACGCCGAGCGGGCGCTCGCGCAGAAGATCGCCGAGCGCGATCGTCGTGAGCAGGTGCGCGCCGGCGCGCGGGTCGCGGTCGACGAGCACGCCCGCGCGCACGGGCTGCCGACCGCGCCCGCCGCCCTGCGGGACGCGGCGACGGCCCTGGAGCGGGTCGAGCTCGCAGTCGACGAGACGGTCCGGGCGATCGACCGCCGGGACGCGACCGAGGCCCGCGTCGCCGCCGTGGCCGAGGACCATCGGGCGGCCGTGGACGCCACGACCGCGGCCGACCAGGACTCCCGGGACGCGGACGGACAGCTCGACGCGGCGGAGGGCCGGCTGGCCGCGACCGAGAGCGCGCACGGCTCCACCGCGTCGGAGCTGCAGGCACGGGCAGGGCAGCTGCGCGTGGATCGCGCCGCGCGGCAGGCGGCCCGTGACCGGGCCGAGCGGCGCCGGGCGGACCTGATCGGCGCACTGAAGGACGCGGAGCGCGCCGCCGAGGACGCCGCCGGCGCCGTGCAGACGGCCGAGGCGGAGCGGGTGGCGGCGCTCGACGCCGTCCGCGTCCTCGGAACCCACGACCTGCTCACCGCCGCCTTCGGCCCCGAGGGCGCCCCCGACGACGAGCGGGCCTCGGCCACCTGGCCGCTGACGACGGCGTTGGAGCGTGTGCGGGCGCTGCCGGAGCACGCAACGGACGCCGGCGCGGACCTCGAACGCCGGGCGCGGCGGGTGAGCGAGGCCGTCTCCGCGCTCCAGAAGACGCTGACCGCGTTCGACATGGATGCCGCGACGATCCCGGTCGACGGGATCACGCTGGTGGAGGTGCAGCGCGACGGCCGCCGGACGACGCCGACGGCGATGCTCACCGAGCTGGACGGCGACGTCGCCCACCGCGAGCAGGTGCTGTCGGCGAAGCGTCGCGAGGTCCTCGGCCACGCGTTGCTCGGTGAGATCGCCGAGCACCTCCGCGGTCGGATCACCGGCGTGCGGGCGTCGCTGCGGTCGCGCAACCAGACGCTGCGCCGGTGCCCCACCGGCGCGGGACGGACGGTCTCCCTGCGCTGGGATCCCGATGAGGACGCCGGTGCCCCGGCGGCCGTCCTCGACCTCCTCGGAGACCGCGCCGCCGAGCACCTGAGCGAGGACGAGCAGGGCGCCCTGTTCGGGTTCTTGGAGCAGCGGATCGCGGACGCCCGGGCGGGCCTGGAGGATGGCGACGGCGAGCAGGGCCTCGTCGACCACCTGTCCGTCGCCCTGGACTACCGGCGCTGGTGGCGGTTCTCGCTGCACCTGCACGAGCCGGATGGCACCACCAAGCGGCTGACCGCGCGCACCCAGGGCCTCGGGTCCGGCGGTGAGCAGTCCGTGCTGATGCACCTGCCGCTGTTCGCGACGGCCGCCGCGCTGTACGACCTCGCGCCCGGCGCGCCGCGGATCATCGCGCTGGACGAGGCGATGGACGGCATCGACCCGACGACGCGGGAGCAGGTCTTCGCGCTGCTCGTCGAGCTCGACCTCGACTGGGTGATGACGTCGTTCGAGCTGAACCCGTGCGTGGCGACCGTCCCCGGCGCCGGCCTCTACGAGCTGCACCGCGAGAACGCCGAGTGGGGTGTCTGGGCGCAGCACTTCGTCTGGGACGGCCGGGACATGACAGAGGTCGTCGACGGATGACGGGGCGGCTGGCTCGAGAGTGAGCACCGACGACGCTGCGAGCGACCCCGGCCTCGGCCGGCTCCTCAGGATGGCGGCCCCGCGGCTGGAGAAGGCGGGGCTGCGTCCCGCCGGTCGCCTGAAGTTGCCGCAGATCACCGAGGACGAGATCCGCACGATCTCCGGGCTGCTCGGCTCCCGCTGGCGCGCGCCGCAGCCCGGAGCCGACGCGAGCGTCGACCTCGCCACGATCGACGTCGGCCTCCGCGGGTCGCGCTACGCCTGCGGGCTCGCGGACGCGGCGGCCGCCGTCGTCGGGCGGCCGCTGGTCGTCGGG
>NZ_JBFAPC010000195.1:0-9307 GCF_040675535.1 Patulibacter sp. NPDC049589
CTCTTCTACTGCCCCAAGGCCAGCCGCAAGGAGCGCGACGCCGGCTGCGACCGGCTCCCCGTCCGCACGCTGGACCTCTTTCCGCAGAGCCACCGCGACGGCAAGCCGCCGACGCAGGCGCGGAACCCGCACCCAACCGTCAAGCCGCTCTCCCTGATGCGCTGGCTCATCGGCCTCGTCACCCCGCCCGACGGATCGGTCCTCGATCCGTTCTGTGGCTCCGGAACGACCGGGATCGCCGCGCTGCTGGAGGGCCGTCGCTTCCTCGGCATCGAGGCCCAGGACGACTACGTCCAGGTCGCCCGCGCACGGATCGCGCACCGCGCTCCCGATCCCGGTTTCGATTCCGGGCCGGCTGCCGCGCAGGCGCAGGCGCAGGCCGCCGGCCCTTTCGTCCCGGCCGCGAAGGCGGCCCGCCGATGAGCGCCCCCGACGATCGCTCGCCCGTGGTTGTGCGGCTGGACGAGCAGACGATCGAGCAGCTCGCCCACCGCGTGGCCGACGTGCTCCGCGAGACCGTCCCGAGCACCTCCGAGACGCAACCCGAGCGCAAAGACGCGGGACGGCTGCTGTCGGCCGCGCAGGTCGCCGAGCGGTGGCAGATCGACCGCGAATGGGTCTACGCCCACGCCGAGGAGCTCGGCGCGCTGCGCCTCGGAACCGGGCCGAGGCCGCGGCTGCGCTTCGACCCCGACACCGTCCGCCGGCACCTCCGGCGGCCGGAGACCCCGGCCGCGCCACGGACGCGGGATCGGCGGAGAACCCCGCCGATCCCTGGCGATCATGGCGCGTTGCTTCCCTTCCAGGCCGATCCAGAGCTATCGTCGAACCAGCCCACAGACGGTCGGCCGAGCGCCCCGCAGGCGCCGCCGACCCGGGCCCGCAGGACCCGCCGCTCGACGCGATGAGCCACCAGCCGCGCACCCGCGCGGTCGGCCCGCGGCGCGGTCGTGTCGACGGCCCCTGCCCGCACGAACCGACCCGAGAGCGAGGTGAGCAACACGTGGCACCGAGGACCGAAGGACAGGTCCTGCAGCGGACGTGGAAGGCCGGGCGCGGCTATGCGCTGCGGTTCTTCGCCTACGGCGAGCGACGCTACCTCACGCTGGGCACCGAGCACGACGGCTGGACCCGCCGCAAGGCGCAGACCGAGCTGCAGAACATCCTCGCCGACGTCCGCCGCGGCACCTGGATCCCCCCGGACCGCAACCGCCCCGCCGAGTCCAACGAGAGCGAGGGCGAGGACAGCGACGTGCTGCTGTTTCATCGCTTCGCCAGCGAGCGGCTGCAGACCCGCAAGCTCGAGGTGTCCGAGCGGATGCACGAGTACGAGACCTGGGCCCTGACCCAGCACTTGCTCCCGTACTTCGCCCACTGGCCCGTGGCTGACATCACGATCGAAACGGTCGACGACTACCGCCGCTACAAGGTCCAGCAGGCCGAGCAGCGCCGCGACGCGATCGACCGGAAGAAGCCCATCCGCAACAACGACGACCGGATCCTCAGGCCGCTCTCGGCCAGCTCGATCAACAAGACGATCGACGTCCTGCAGTCGATCCTCGCGATCGCCGTCGAGTACGGCCACCTGGCCTCCAACCCCGCCGCCGGCCGCCGGCGTCGCCTGAAGAAGCCAGCCAAGCGTCCGATCCACCTCGACAACGTCCAGCAGATCACGGCGTTGCTGGACGCCGCCGCAGAGCTGGACCGCGACACCCGCCGGCCGACGACCGACCGCCGCGCGATCATCGCGACCCTGGTGCTGGCCGGGCCGCGCGCGCACGAGCTCTGCTGGCTGCTCTGGCGCGACGTCGACCTCGCCAACGGCCGCATCCACATCGGCCGCTCCAAGACCCAAGCCGGCCTGCGCGAGATCCACCTCCTGCCGCTGCTGCGCGACGAGCTGCGCGCCCACAAGGCCCGCTCGACGGCGACCGGACCCGACGACCTCGTCTTCCCCAACGCCCGCGGCCGGGTGCGCGACATCGCCAACCTCCGCAACCGCGTGCTCGCCGCGGCGCTCGCCCGTGCCGACGAGCTGCTGGCACAGCGCGGCGACACGCCGCTGCCGGCCGGGGCCACGCCGCACAAGCTGCGCCACACCTTCGCGTCGATCCTCGTGGCCTGCGGCGAGGACCCTGCATCCGTCATGGCCCAGCTCGGGCACACCGACCCGAAGTTCACGCTCCGCGTCTACACCCACCTGATGCGCCGCGACCCCGCCGAGCGCGCCCGCCTGAAGGCCCTCGTCCTCGCCGAGCCGACCGACCCGCCCACGACCGAGACCGACGCCGACGAGCAGGCCCCACCCGCCGGCCGCGAGCCGGTCGCCGCATGAGCCGCCGGCGCCCCAACGATGCCGACGACTCGGTTCCCGCGAGACCGCACGGACGCGCGATCGGTTCCTGAGCAACCTGCCATGGCCGCGAGCCCGACCTGCAGCCGGGGTATCGCGTCGACCACGTCCGAGGGGGTGCTCGAGCAGCCGTAAGATCGCTTGCGTGCTGCGCCGGTCGCGAGCTACCGTCGGGGTCCGGAGCGCCCGTCGAGCTGTCGCGCTCGGAGAGGCACGGATGCTGCTGACCGTCGTAGGGATCGTCGTTCTCGCCACCATCGGCTTCTGGATCGCCGGAGGTCTGGTCCTCCGCGTCGGCGGCGTCGCGCTCGTGGTCGCCGGGGTCGTCCTGCTGCTCGCATACGGCGACCTGACGGGCCTGGCCGCGACGCTCGCCGGGCTGGGGCTGTGGGTGATCGGCCAATGGCACTACGGGCTGCGGCATCACGAGTTCGCGTCCCCGCTCGCCCGCCGACTCTTCCTCCAGCTCCTGCCCGCCCGCTTGGACCCGACGCGCGGCTGGGCCGTCCCGGTCACCTTCGCCGGTTCGCGGAATCGGCAACATCGGTCGCGCTGACGATCCCGGTGCGGGCGCGGGGCCAGCCGATTGACGCGACGGGCTACGGCCGCGCAGATACGGTGACCGGATGGTGGGCCAGCAATACGAAGGCGTTCCTCCGTCGTCGCTGACGCTCCGTGCCCAGAGCGTCGCGCAGGAGCGGCACCGCGACCAGGTCGATCGCCATGGACGGCCGGTGGTCGAGCATCTCGAGCGGGTGGCAGCTCGAGTGCCGCCCAGCGCGCGCCCGGTCGCCTACGTGCACGACGTCTGCGAGCGCTCGCCGCTGTCGCCTGCCGACGTCGCGGGCCTGGTGGGCTTGGACGAGGACGAGCTCGAGGCGCTCGAGTTGTTGACCAAGCGCCGAGGCGAGCCGCTGTGGGCGCACACGCGACGCGTTCGCGACGCCACCGGAGGTCCGGGGCGCGAGCTGGCGGTGACGATCAAGCGCGCCGACCTCGAGGACCACGCGAACCACGCCCAGTCGGACTCGCAGTACGCGGCGGCGATCGACCTCCTCGAGACCGAGCGACCGAGCTAGCTGCGCCATGGGTGGCCAGACAGCGGACCGCGTCGGCCGGAGTCAGCTTCGGCGGCCGTGGAGGATCGCGCGGACGGTGCTCTCGTCGAGGCCCGCGGCGGCGCCGATCTGGCGGTTGGTCGGGCGGGGGTCGTGCTCGGCGGCCGTCCGGATCGCCATCGCGATCACCCCGTCGATCTCCGTCCGGCGCTGCACCGCGCGGCGGATCGGCTCCAGGACCGGGTCGACGTCCTCGGTGGCCGGTGCGGCCCGGCGCGCCATCACGCGCGTCGGGCCGCCCGCGCGGCGCGGCTGGCGGCGCGCATCTCCTCGACGCTGAGCCCGTTGGCGGCGGCGTCGAGGACGGCGGCCGCTCCGGTCAGCTGCTTGGCGGTCGCGGTGTCACCGGTGGCGTCGGCGCGGCGGGCGCCGGTCGCGGCGGCGCCGGCGACCTCGTGATGCGTCGGGTCCGTGGTGCCCATGACCTGAATATAGCGGCACAAGTGCCGCTATATCAAGCCGCTGATGCTTACATGGTGCGGTAGCGCCCGGGTCGCTGGCTGATCTGCCGCACGCGATCGGCGGCTGCCAGTCGGGTCAGGCAGTTGGCCACTGCTCCGGACGAGCGGCCGAGGCGCTTGGCGACCGTCGTGGGGCTCGCCGGCTCGCCGGCGTGCGCTTGCAGGTCGTCGAGGACGAGCTGGTCGAGCTGCCCGGGCCGCAGCCGTCCGGTCGTGCCCTGCGGGGGCACGACGGAGGCCGCGTCGGCCGCGTCCGGCGGGGCGTCCGGGGTGGTCGCGGTCCAGCGGTCCGGCAGCCGGCGCGCCCCGTCGCGGCCGCCCGCCTGGCGGCGCGCGCAACCGGCCTGCTCCAGCGCCGCCAGCGCCTTGCCGACCGTCGAGCGACCCAACCCGACATCGGCGGCGGGATCGCTCACGGTCAGCGCGTCTCGGGAAGCCGTGATCGCGTCGAGCACGACGTCCCTCGCCGGGCGCTTTGCCGGGCTCATCGTCCGGCCTCCCGCCGGACCTCGTCGTCCGCGGTGGGCTGGGCGATCTGGCCGAGGACCGCCGCCAACGCATCGGCGGCGGCAAGGTTGCCCTGGGCGATCTCCTCGTCCTCCTTCGGCCGCGACACGTACGCCGCGAGCGCATCGGCGGCGTCGTGGTGCAGTCGCGTGAACGCGCGCGTCAGCTCGCCGGACGCCATCGTCAGCGTGACCGTCTCGGCGTCAGCCTGCGCGGCCCAACCGAGGTCCTCCAACAGGCGCAGGTCCTCGACGAACGTCCGGGCGAGCCGCTGGGCGGACGTGGCGTCGCCGTTGTCGACCAGCAACCCGACATCGCCGATCCCGCTGAGGTGGTTCATCACCGCCTCGTAGATCGCGTCGCGCTGCTCTCGCGTGATCGTCACCGGCATCGTGCTGCTCCTTTCGATGCGCATCGAGCAGCGGCCTCGAAGATCGCGCGGCGGTCTGGCGCACGGACGCGCAAGAATCGCCAGCGCATCGAGGGCTGCTCCTCGATGCCGGGCCCCGGGGCGTAGCCGCGCCGCCGGGGCCACCCTTGTTCTCTGGACGCTCGCGACCGTAGCTCTGCTCGCCCGTCGAAGCGAGCGAATCGACCGGGATCGCCAGGGATCGACGGGAATCCGCGCCGTTTCAGGCACTAGTGCCTGAAACGGGCAGTGGATTCGGCGGCGAATCGGCCACCTTCCGGAAAGCAGAAAGGCCCGCCGTAGCGGGCCTTTCGTCCTAGGTGGAGCTAGCCGGGCTCGAACCGGCGACCTCCTGGGTGCGATCCAGGCACTCTTCCAGCTGAGCTATAGCCCCAGGACGCTGGATTCTAGCGTCGGTCCCGCGAGGCGTGTCGTGCGGTCCCGATCGCCCGCGGGGACGGAGGTTCGGCAGCCATCCATCCGGGGGGACGGCGTCTGGCCGATCGCCCGATCTGGTGGGTGCGGACCGGGACTTCCGGGGCGTGGGCGGTTACGCTCGGCCGCGCGTGAGCTTCCGGACACGACTCAACCTCTTCTTCGTCCTCCTGGTCGTCGCGCCGCTGTTCGCCGTGGGCGTGGTGCTGCTGCGGACGATCGACGGGGCCGCGCAGGGCAAGGTCGAGGCCGCGCTGGCGTCCCAGGGGCGGGCGGCCGCGCGGCTGGCCGACGTGTACCGGGACCAGGCGGCGGCGGTCAACGGGCGGATCGCGAAGGATCGCGAGCTGGCGGCGGCGCTGCGGGCCGGCGACCTGGTGCGGGTGCGGCGGCGGGCCGGCGAGCTGCTGTTCCCCGTCACCGACGCGCGGCGGGTGCGGATCACGATCGCCCGTACGGGGAAGGTCGTCGACGTCGGCAGTCCCACGGCGGTGCTGCCGCAGCGCAACGCGCTGATCGCCGCGGGCGCGGCCAAGCGCTCGCTCGGGGGGATCGAGACCTCCGTGGTCGGGCCGAAGGCGCTCGCGTCGCGCCTGGAGGGCCTGACCGGGCGACGGGTGCAGGTCCGGGACGGCGCGTCGGACCGGATCCTCGCCGGCTCGAAGGAGGGTCCCAAGCAGCTGCCTCCGCCGGGCCGCGTGAAGTCCGTCGACGGCGGCGACTGGACCGCGGTGGTGCTCCGCGAGACCGGCTTCGGGGGGCCGCAGGACGGCCTCGTGATCCTCGCGCGCGGGGACGACAGCCGCGCGTCCGACGGGGAGCGGTTCGCGCTGATCGGCACGCTCGTGCTGTTCCTCGTGCTGGCCGGCATCGGGGCCCTCGCGGTCTCGCGCTCGCTGCAGCGCCAGGTCGGCATCCTGCTCGAGGGCTCCCGCCGCCTCGGCGAGGGCGACTTCGCGCACGAGATCCCGCGCGGCAACGGCGACGACGAGTTCGCGCTGCTCGCGGACGGCTTCAACGCGATGAGCCGCCAGCTGCGCCGCCGGCTCGACGAGCTGGAGGACGAGCGCGGACGGCTGCGCTCCGCGATCCGCCGGATCGGCGAGACGTTCGCAGCGAACCTCGACCGCGAGGGCCTGCTGGAGATCGTCGCCCGCGCGGCCGCCGACGGCGTGCGCGCCGACGCGGCCCGTGCCCGGGTGGTGGCCGACGGCCGCGAGGAGGTGGCCGAGACGGGGGAGACCGCGCGCTTCGACCGGCTGCTCCGCGAGGCGTCGGCTCGGGCGGGCGAGGGGCGCGAGGTCCTGCTCTCCGACGGGAACCAGCACGCGCTGGCGGTCGTCATGCACGCGGCGGACCTCACCGGGACGGTCGTCGTCGCGCGCGACGACGTGCCCTTCACGTCCGCCGACGCGGAGATGGTCGGGTACCTGTCCGGCCAGGCGGCGGTGTCGCTGGAGAACGTCGGACGCCACGAGGAGGTCGAGCGCGAGGCCCACACCGACCCGCTGACCGGCCTGGCCAACCGCCGGCGCTTCGACGAGCTGCTGGCCTCGGCGGTCGACGCCGCCGAGCGCGAGGGACGACCGCTGTCGCTCTTGGCGCTCGACCTCGACCACTTCAAGGCCGTCAACGACCAGCACGGCCACGGCATCGGCGACGAGGTGCTCAAGGCGACCGCCCAGGCGCTGCGCGAGGCCGTCCGTGGCGGCGACGTGGCTGCGCGGCTCGGCGGCGAGGAGTTCGCCGTCGTGATGCCGCACGCCGACGTCGAGGGCGCGCGGATCCTGGCGGAGCGGCTGCGGCTGGCCGTGGGGGCGCTGCACGTCCCGACGCCCGACGGCGACGTGCGGTTCACGACGTCGGTCGGCGCCGCCACCGTCTCCGGTCCGTCGATCGACGGGCCCGCCCTGGTGGCCGCCGCGGACGAGGCGCTCTACGCCGCCAAGCGGAGCGGACGCAACAGAACGGTCAGTGCTGACGTGACGGACCAGCCCGGGTAGCATCAGGGCGATGGGTGTTCTGGATGACGCGATTCGCGAGCACCTCGAGCTGAAGCGCCGTCACGGGTCGGATCCCGTGGAGGTCTCCAGGCTCGAGCGTGAAGCGCTGGGCCCGGTCACCGCGGCCGAGCTCGAGGCCGAGGACGCCCCCGCGTGGGACGACGAGTCCGACGGGGCGGTGTTCGACGACGAGCTCGCCGCCACCGGCACCGTCGACCCGCCGCCCACCGAGGCGTACTCCCTGCCCGCCGAGCACGAGCCGATCGCGCCCCCGCCGCCGGCGAGCTTCGCGCCCGCCCCGGGCGCCGCGGCCGTCCCGCCGCCCCCGCCGGCGGCGTCGGCCCCCGCACCCCCAGTGCCGCCGGTCCCCGCCGCACCGCCGGCACCCCCGGAGGCGACCATCCCGCCGCCGCCCCCCGCTCCGCCCGCGCCCCCGGCCCCGCCGGCCGCGGCCGCTCCGCCGGTGCCCCCGGCGCCGCCCGCGCCCCCGGTCGCCGGCACCCCGACGGAGGGCGTCCCCGCGATGCCGCGCCGCCGCGTCGGTGGCGACAGCACGCAGCAGCCCGAGGCCACGAACGATCCGCTGTCGCAGACCCCGGAGTTCCTCGAGGAGACGCCGGACCACGACCGGCTCTGGTTCGAGCAGAAGCCGCCCCGCGACTTCGACTTCTAGGCACCACGACCGCCCGCCCTCCCGGCGGGCGGTCTCGTTCCGGGGGCCGCCGCGATCGCCCGCCGCCACCGGCGGGTGAGGGCGTACACCCCCACCGGCCGGGCCGCCGGGACCTCCACGTGCGGCGGGTGGCGGCACCGACCGCGCCATACTCCCTCCGAGATGAGTCCCACGGACCGTCCGGCCGGGGACGCCCCGGACAAGCGCATCGCCCTGGTCCTGCCCGGTGGTGGAGCCCGCGGGGCCTACGAGGTCGGCGCGCTCTCCGTGCTGCTCCCGGAGCTCGAGCGGCGCGGCGAGAGGCCCACGATCTTCTGCGGCACCTCGGTCGGCGCGATCAACGCCGCCTACCTCGGGTCGGTCGCCCACCTGCCCGCCGAGGAGCAGGTGCGCCAGGGCCTCGAGCACTGGCACGCGATCAGCAAGAAGGACATCATCCGCAGCGTCGTCGGGCCCGGCCTGCCGCGCACGCTGCTCCGGCTGGTCGGCGACATGCTCGAGGTTCCCGGGGTCCGCCTGGCGGGCCTGCTGGACCCGACGCCGCTGCGCGCGACGCTCGACAAGATCGTCAACTGGGACGACCTGGCCCGCAACGGCCGGGAGGGGACGTACGACGCGGTCTGCCTCGTCGCGACCTCGCTCGCCCGCAGCGGGCCGGTGGCCTGGGTCCAGGGCCGGGCCGAGATCCCGGCGTCGAAGCGGAGCGCCGACCTGCGCTACGTGCGCGTCGAGGAGCTCGACGCGCAGCACGTCCGCGCCTCGGCCGCGATCCCGCTGCTGTTCGCGCCGGTGCGCGTCGACGACCCGGACGAGCCGTCGGAGTTCTACGTCGACGGCGCCACGCGCCTGAACACCCCGATCGCGCCGGCGCTCGCGCTCGGGGCGGACCGCGTCGTCGTCATCGGCTTCGAGCCGCTCGGCGACCGCACGCCGCGGGACGCGAAGAAGCCGCTCGTCCCGCGGATCGCGGACGTCATCTCGAACATCGTCGACGGCCTGCTGGTCGACCAGGTCAACGACGACCTGCACCAGATGGTCACGCTGAACGAGACGATCGCGACCCCCGGCAGCCCGGCCGCGCGGGCGTCGAAGAAGTACCGCAGCGCCCGCGGCAAGCCCGCGTACCGGAAGATCGAGTACGCGCTCGTGTCGCCCCGCCACCGCGGCGAGCTGGGCGAGCTGGCCGACGAGGTCTTCGACCGACGCTACCGCGGCTGGCGCGGGCTGCTGAACCCCGACCTGCCGCTGTTCTCCCGTCTGCTCGGCAACGGCCGCACCCCGGCGCGCGGCGAGCTCTTGTCGTTCCTCCTCTTCGACGACCTCTACTTCGACCTCCTGATCGAGGCCG
>NZ_JBFAPC010000196.1:0-9302 GCF_040675535.1 Patulibacter sp. NPDC049589
CGCGACCGGCTCGCCGGCCTCCTGGGCCCGGGACGCCCGGCGCCGTGCGCTGCGGGGGGCCGCCGACGCCTGGGGCGGCCCCGGCACGCCGGTGCTCGTCGCCCACACCGCCGGCGACCAGGCCGAGACGGTGCTCCTGCGCGCGATCTCCTCGCCGGGGACGCGCGCGCTGGCGGGCATCGCGGAGCGCGACGACGCCCGCGGGGTCCTGCGGCCGCTCCTGGCCGCGGGCCTCACGCGGGAGGAGACGGGCGCCTGGTGCCGCGACCGGGGGCTGACCTGGACGGACGACCCGACGAACCCCACGACCCCGCGCGGGCGGGTCCGGGCCCTCCTGACGGAGCTCGAGCGCATCGACGGACGCGCCCCGGCCGCGCTGGTCCGCACGGCGGCCCTGGCCCGGGAGGACGAGGAGGCCCTGGCCGCGGCGGCGGCGCAGCTGCTGGCGTCGGCCGGGGTCCCGCCGGACGGGATGGGGGAGGCGGCGCTGCGCGCGGCGCCGGTCGCGCTCGGCCGGCGGGTGCTCCGCACGCTCGCCGAGCGGGCGACGGGCGCGGGCTGCCCTCGGGCCGGGGCGCGGCTGGAGGAGGTCCTGGCCCTGCGGCCGGAGGGGAGCGCCGCCGCCGCGCTGGACCTCGGGGACGGGGCCCGCGCGGTCCTCCGGGGCGGCGTCGTGCGCTGCGTCCCCACGCCACCGCGGGCGTGACCCCGGAGGCCGGCCGGGGGCGCCGGACCGGGTGCGGGGGACTAGACTCCCGCCCCGTGCGCGACCCCAACATCGGCGAGATCCTCATCCAGGCGGACGAGCTGCAGGCGCGGATCGCCGACCTCGGCGTCGAGATCAGCCGCGACTACGAGGGTCGCGAGATCCTGATCGTCTGCGTCCTGAAGGGCGCGGTGCTCTTCGTGGCGGACCTGATGCGCCAGCTGACGGTCCCGTGCGAGGTCGACTTCATGGCGGTCTCGTCGTACGGCTCGGCGACGCGCTCCAGCGGGGTCGTCCGGATCCTCAAGGATCTCGACGGCTCGATCGAGGGCAAGAACGTCCTCATCGTCGAGGACATCATCGACTCGGGGCTGACGCTCCAGTACCTGATGCGCAACCTCCGCTCCCGCGGGCCGGCCTCGATCGAGGTCTGCTCGCTGCTGACCAAGCCGAGCCGCCGCGAGGTCGAGGTGCCGATCCGCTACACCGGGTTCGAGCTGCCGGACCGCTATGCCGTCGGCTACGGGCTGGACCTCGCCCAGCGGTACCGCAACCTGCCCTACGTCGCGGCCCTCACGGACGCTGCGATCGCCGCCGCCTCCTAGCGCCGCGGCGCCGTTCTGACGGCCGGACCCTCTGTGGCGGTCGTCACGGGACCGGTCGTCCCAACGATCGTCCGGGTCGCGAACCCCGTGGTGGACGGGCCGTGGTGGCCCAGGAGAGGGTCGGCGAGCACGGGCGAACACCGACCCGGCCCGCCGGTTACAGGCGCGTTGCTACGCTAGGCGCCCGGCTTCGCTCCTCGCTCATCGTGAGGGGGACCGCAGCCGGTCACCCATATGAGCCGGTTCTTCAAGAGCGCCCTCTTCCCCATCCTGATCGTGTTGTTGCTGGCGTTCTTCGCCCAGCAGCTGTTCTCGAATCAGAATCGCGAGAAGTACACCTACGGAGAGTTCACGGAGCAGCTCGCCACTCCGGGCACGATCAAGAGCGTCGTCATGAAGACGAAGGACAACGCGCTCGAGGTCGAGACCCGGAACGACAAGAAGTTCGAGGTCGGGTACGTGCCCGACGCGGGGGCGCAGGTGCAGTCCACGCTCTCCGCATCGCTCAAGAGCGGGGCCATCAAGTCCTTCGACGTGAAGTCGTCGAAGACCTCGGGCCTGCTCTCCGCCCTGATCTACATCATCCCGTTCGTCCTGATCCTGGGCGTCTGGTTCCTCATCATGAACAACGTTCAGGGTGGCGGATCGAAGGTGATGCAGTTCGGCAAGTCGAAGGCGAAGCGGATGTCGCCCGACACGCCGAAGATCACCTTCCGCGACGTCGCCGGCGCCGACGAGGCGGTGGAGGAGCTCCACGAGATCAAGGAGTTCCTCGAGAACCCGAAGAAGTTCCAGGCGCTCGGCGCCCGGATCCCGAAGGGCGTCCTGCTCTTCGGCCCTCCGGGCACCGGCAAGACCCTCCTGGCCCGCGCCGTCGCCGGCGAGGCCGGGGTGCCGTTCTTCTCGATCTCCGGCTCGGACTTCGTCGAGATGTTCGTCGGCGTCGGCGCCAGCCGCGTCCGCGACCTCTTCGAGCAGGCCAAGCAGAACTCGCCCTGCATCATCTTCATGGACGAGATCGACGCCGTCGGCCGCCACCGCGGCGCCGGCATGGGCGGCGGTCACGACGAGCGCGAGCAGACGCTGAACCAGCTCCTGGTGGAGATGGACGGCTTCACGATGACGGACAACATCATCCTCATCGCGGCCACCAACCGCCCGGACATCCTCGACCCGGCGCTGCTGCGCCCGGGCCGCTTCGACCGCCAGATCGTCGTCGACCGCCCGGACCGCAAGGGCCGCGCCAAGATCCTCGACGTCCACACGCGTGGCAAGCCGCTGGCGCCGGACATCGAGACGGAGGCCCTCGCCGGCCAGACGCCGGGCTTCACCGGCGCCGACCTCGCCAACCTCGTCAACGAGGCCGCCCTGCTCGCCGCCCGCTCGGGCAAGAAGCAGATCGGTCAGCACGAGCTCGAGGAAGGGATCATGCGCGTCATCGCCGGTCCCGAGAAGAAGACCCGCGTCATGACCGAGAAGGAGCGGGAGATCACGGCGTACCACGAGATGGGGCACGCCTTCGTCGGCCACTTCCTCGAGCACGCCGACCCGGTCCACAAGATCTCGGTCGTCGGGCGCGGCCAGGCGCTGGGCTACACGATCTCGATGCCGTCCGAGGACAAGTTCCTCACGACGCGCCAGCAGCTGCTGGACCAGATGGCGATGACCCTCGGCGGTCGCGCGGCGGAGGAGATCTGCTTCGGCGAGATCACCACCGGCGCGTCGAACGACCTCGAGAAGGTCACCGGCTCGGCCAAGCAGATGGTCATGCGCTTCGGCATGAGCGAGCGCCTCGGCCCGCGGGTCTTCGGCCACGACGCCGGGCAGCCGTTCCTGGGCCGCGACATGGGCTCGACGCCGGACTACTCCGACGAGATCGCCCGCGAGATCGACGACGAGATCCGCCGGATCGTCGAGGACGCGCACCAGCGCGCCACCGACATCCTCAACGATCACCGCGAGCTCCTGAACACGATCTCCGAGGTCCTGATCCGTCGCGAGACCATCGAGCGCAGCGAGTTCCTCGCCCTGCTCGACGGCCGCCACGAGGACGACGTCTTCGACGACGAGCCGCCGGCGCCCGCCTCGGGTCTCCCGGCCGCGGCCGAGGACGAGGCCGCGCGCTCCGAGCGCCCGGCCCCGCGCCCGCTGCCCCGCCCGGGCCTCGGCACGGCGATGGACGCCGGCGACGGCGTCCGCGGGTACCGCCGGACCTGATCCGGCGGGCCGCCCGCCGGCCCACGCAGCATCGTCACGACGGCGGCCTCCGGGCCGCCGTCGTCGTTCCCGGGCCGGACTCCGCCGCCGCCCCGGCCCGCCGCCGAGCGCTCGCCCCCGCATCCCGCCCGGGCCCCGACGGCCGAGACCGGGCCCGCGCGCGGCGACGACTAGGCTCGGCCGATGCCCGCGCCCTTCGCCGTCATGGGGATCGTCAACGTCACGCCGGACTCGTTCTCCGACGGCGGCGAGTGGTTCGACACCGACGCGGCGGTCCGCCACGGGATCGAGCTCGCCGCCGCGGGGGCGACGATCCTCGACGTCGGCGGCGAGTCGACCCGGCCCGGGGCGCCCGCGGTCGCGGTCGAGGAGGAGCTGCGCCGGGTCGTCCCGGTGATCCGGGGCCTCGCGGCCGCCGTCCCCGCAGCGGTCCTCTCCGTCGACACGACGAAGGCCGCGGTCGCCCTGGCCGCGCTGCAGGCCGGCGCCACGTACGTCAACGACGTCTCCGCGCTGCGCGCCGACCCGGAGATGCTCGACGTCGTCGTCCAGCACGGCGCGCGCTGCTGCCTGATGCACATGCAGGGCGACCCCCGCACGATGCAGTCCCAGGCGCGCTACGACGACGTCGTCGACGACGTCCGGGCGTTCCTGGAGGCCCGGATCGCGGCGGCGGTCGCCGCCGGCGTGCCGATCGAGCGGATCGACGTCGACCCCGGCATCGGCTTCGCGAAGACCCAGGAGCACAACCTCGAGCTGCTGCGGCGACTGGACGAGATCGTGGCGATCGGCCCGCGGGTCGTCGTCGGCACGTCCCGCAAGAGCTTCCTCGGGCGGCTGACGGGCCGCGACGACCCCCGCCAGCGGCTCGCGGGCACGATCGCGACCAACGTCCTGGCGCTCGCCTCGGGCGCCCGCGTCTTCCGCGTCCACGACGTCGGTGCCGTCCACGACGCCCTGGCCGTGGCCGCGCACGTGGTGACCGGGGACCGCGGGGACGCTGGTGCTAGCGTGGCGCGCCATGGATGACGAACGCGACGAGCGTGCTTCCGACGAGGGCGACGACGGCCGGGGTGGCCGGAACTTCGATCCGCGCGACGCCGATCCGCGGGCGGACGACGCCGCGGGCGCGGCGGACGTCGACGCCGACGTCGAGGAGGACGAGGAGGACGACGACGACCTCGAGGAGCTCGACGGCGAGGAGCGCGACGAGGTCACGGTCGAGATCCGCGGCCTCTCCCTCTACACGCACCACGGCGTCTCCGCGGCCGAGCGCGAGATCGGCCAGCGCCTGCTCGTCGACCTGCGGATGGCGGTCGTCGACTGCGACGCCGTCGTCACCGACCGCGTGGCCGACACCATCGACTACGGCGAGGTCTGCCAGCTCGTCGCGCTCGTGGCCCAGCAGCGCTCCTACAAGACGCTCGAGCGGCTCTGCGCGGCGATCGCCGACCGCGTCGTCTCCGACTACGGCGCGGAGGAGGTCTGGGTGAAGTGCACGAAGCCCGAGCCGCCGATCCCGCTGGCGGTCGAGGAGGTCTCCGTCGAGCTCTGGCGGGCGGGGGACGGGGCTTGAGCGCCCGCGCGTCGGGCGCCGTCCCGACCGCGTTCGCCCGCGCCACGGCCGTCCGTCCCGTCGACGCGTCGCAGCCCGGGCTCTGGGCCGCCGACGTCGATCCCGGCTGGGACGCCCCGACGGGCCCCAACGGCGGCTACCTCGCCGCCGTCCTGGTCCGGGCGATGGAGGCCGAGCTCGCCCCGTCCGGCGAGCGGCGCCTGCGCTCCCTCACCGTCCACTACCTCCGCGGCGCCCGGGTCGGCCCGCTCGAGGTCGAGGTCCAGGTCGTGCGCACGGGCCGCCGCCTGGCCTCGCTGCGCGCGACCGCGCGCCAGGACGGCCGGGAGGTCCTCCTGGCGCTGGCGGCGTTCGCCACGCCCGGCCTGGAGTCCGCCGCCGAGTGGGGGCCCACCGCCCCCGACGCCGGGCCGCCGCCCGCGCCGGACGCCCCGGCCGTGCCGGTCGACCGCTACCGGCCCGACGCCGCGGCCTGGATCGCCCCGTTCCCGGGCATGCCGCCGATCACCAGCCAGCTGCGGCTCTCGCCCCGGCTCGGCGGGCTGCCGTTCTCCGGCCGGCTGCCGCGGGACGGGGCCGCCGCGGAGACCGGCGGCTGGATCGGCTCCCCCGAGGACCAGCCGATCGACGCCGCCTACGTCGCCCAGCTCACCGACTTCTGGTGGCCGCCGACCTTCGAGGCCGTGACGTCCCCCGTCGCGGTGCCGACGATCGACCTGACGATCCACGTCCGCGCCGACCTGCCGCCCGGCGGCCTCCCGGCCGCCCCGGTGCTCGGCCACTACCGCTCCGCGGCCGCCGAGGGTGGCCTGGTGGAGGAGGACGCGAGCCTGTTCCTCCCGGACGGCACGCTCCTGGCCCAGTCCCGGCAGCTCGCCCTGATCGCGCCGGTGCGCCCGTGAGCGCCCCGCTCGCCCCCGGCGAGGTCGTGGGCTACCTGGGCCTCGGCACCAACGTCGGAGACCGCCGTGCGCAGCTCCAGGCCGCCGTGGACGCCCTCTCCGGCCACGGGGTCCGCGTGCTCGCCTCCTCGGCCACGTACGACACCGATCCGGTCGGTGACGTCCTCGACCAGCCGGACTTCCTGAACGCCTGCGTCCGGATCGCCACCGCGCTGCCGCCGGAGGACCTCCTGGACGCCTGCAAGGCCGTCGAGCGGGACCACGGCCGGACGACCGACGTGACCTCGCCGGACTACGTGCGCCACGGCCCGCGGCCGATCGACGTCGACCTGCTGCTGCTCGGGGACGCCCCGTACCGCTCCGAGCGCCTGACGCTGCCCCACGCCCAGGTGACCGAGCGCCGGTTCGTCCTGATCCCGCTGCTCGAGCTCGACCTCGGCCTGGCGCTGCCCGACGGCACCCGCCTGGCGGAGCGCCTCGAGCGGCTGCCGTTCGACGAGGGGGTCCGCCGCTCCGGCGACCCCCTGCGAGTCCCGGACGCGGGCTGACGGCTCGGGGGTCGGCTCGGCTCAGGCGCGCAGCGCGCGCAGCCACTCATCCGGGAACGCGCCGGCGGGCACGAGGCCGTCCCAGTCGGGGAACACGCGCAGCGCGAGCGTCCCGGCCGGGCGGGCGCGCAGCGGCCCGTCCAGGTCCTCCATCGTCATCAGCAGCCGCAGGGTCGCGGCGATCTGCAGGTCCGCGGCGTTGACGGTCGGGCCGCCCAGCGTGCCGTCCTGCAGCCAGCCGTCGATGCGGTCCAGGTGGCGGGGCAGATCCTGCAGGTCGGCGCGCACGCCGGCGTCGGTCGAGCGGTTCACGCGGCGCTCGATCGCGACGATCGCCGGCGTCAGCAGCGGGCGGATCGCCGCGGGCAGCGGCAGCCGCGAGTGCTCCTGGAACGACGGGATCGCCGTCGGCAGCCGGTCCAGCGCGCACCAGAGGACGCGGCGGCCCACGGGCTGCAGCGCGTCCTCGCCCCACGCCTCGGCCGCCAGCACGCGCTCGCGGGCGGCCGGGTCGGCGGGGAGGAGGGCGGGGGAGGGCACGAGCTCGTCGAGCCGCCGGAGGATCTCCCGGGACCCCGAGAGTCGCTCGCCGCCGTCGAGCCGGAGCGCGGGGACCGTGCGCCGGCCGAACAGCAGCTTCTGCACCGGGAAGTGCGCCGCGGGCGGCAGCTCGGCGACCCGGTGGTCGATCCCCTTGAGCTCGAGGGCGCGCTCCACGGTGGCGCACGGATGGGATCCGTGGACGACGAACAGGGTGGCCGGCATGCGCCGAGCATAGGGGCGGGTGATACTGCAGGGCGATGCTCCTCGTCGTCGACGTCGGCAACACCCAGACCCACTTCGGGACGTTCCGCGGGACGGACCTGGTCGAGCACTGGCGCTTCGCCACGGTGCGCCAGTCCACGGCCGACGAGCTGGGCGCGAAGCTCAGCAACCTGCTCGAGCTCCGCGGCATCCACACGGCGGACATCACGGCCTCGATCGTGTCGTCCACGGTGCCGCAGCTCGCCGACGAGTGGCGCGGCATGTCCGACCGCTACATGGACCACGAGATGGTCGTCGTCCGCCAGGGCATCAAGACCGGCATGGCGCTGCGCTACGACAACCCGCGCGAGATCGGCGCCGACCGGCTCGTCAACGCCGTGGCGGCCTACGAGCGCTTCCAGGGCGCCTGCGTCGTCGTCGACTTCGGCACCGCCATCACCTACGACCCGGTGTCGGCGGACGGCGAGTACCTCGGCGGCATCATCAGCCCCGGCGTCGAGATCTCGCTCGAGGCGCTGACCTCGCGAGCCGCGGCGTTGCCCCGGATCGACCTCGTCGCCCCGAAGCAGCTGATCGGCAAGTCCACGATCGAGGGCATCCGCTCCGGCGTCATCTACGGCTTCGCCGGCGGCGTCGACGCGATCTGCGAGCGCCTGATGGACGAGCTCGGCCGCGACATCGACCTGATCGCCACCGGCGGCCTGGCGCGCAGCATCGTCCCGCACTGCCGGACGATCGACGAGGTCGACGACATGCTGACGCTCACGGGCCTGCGGCTCCTCCACGAGCGCAACAGCTGAGAAGCGGTGCGGGCCCCGACCCGTGCGTCGCGGATCCGAGTCGCGTCCCGGGGGCGGCGGGGCACGGCCCACCCGCGGTCGTCGCCTGCATAGCGCTCGGCGAGCCGCGATACCCTGGGCTGTCCATGGCAGCCGCGCCGCTCACCGACTCCTGGACCCTCGGCGGTCTCACGGTCCCCAACCGGGTGACGCTCGCGCCCCTGGCCGGGATCGGCAACTGGGTCGTCCGGCTGCAGGCCAAGCGCTACGGCGCCGGCTACGCGGTCTCGGAGATGGTCTCCTCCTTCGCGATCCACCACCGCAACGAGAAGACCCTCCGCGACCTCCTGCGCTTCGAGGAGGTCGAGCGCGAGGGCGGCCCCGTCGCGATCCAGCTGTTCGGCCAGGACCCCGAGGTCATGCGCTCCGCCGCCGCCTACGTCGCCGAGCACGTCGCCGTCGACGTCATCGACCTGAACATGGGCTGCCCGGTGCCGAAGGTGATCAAGACCGGCGCCGGCGCCGCGATGCTCAAGGACCCGGACACCGCCGTCGCCGTGGCGCGCGCGGCCCGCGAGGGCTCCGGCCTGCCCGTCACGGTGAAGCTGCGCTCCGCGACGAAGAAGGACGGCGAGACGGACGGCTACGCGCTGGCCACCCGCCTGGTCGACGAGGCCGGCGTCGCGGCCATCGGCTTCCACCCGCGCAGCGCCCAGGTCCACCACAAGGGCACCCCGGACTACGACCTGGCGGCGAAGCTCGTCCAGGAGCTTCCGGTCCCGATCGTGCTCTCCGGCGGCCTCCACGACGACGCCCAGACGCTCGCCGCCTACGAGCAGGTCGCCCCGGCGGCCGTGATGCTCGCCCGCGGGGCCCTGGGCAACCCGTGGCTGTTCTCGTCGCTGCTCGGCCTGCGCGACCGCACCCCGCCGACCGCCGACGAGGTCGTCGCCGAGTTCGAGTGGGTCCTGGACCGCACCATCGAGCACCTCGGCGCCGAGCGCGCGGGGCGCTACCTGCGCAAGCACTACCCCTGGTACGTCGAGCGGCTGGCCGAGGCCGCGACCGCGGCCGGGGACGGCACCCGCGTCCTGCCGGACAAGGCGCTGCAGTCCGCGCTCCAGGGCTCCGAGGACATCGACGCCGCCCGCGTCCTCGTCCGCGACGCGGCCGCGGCGGCCGTCCTGGCCTGACCGCCGGCGCG
>NZ_JBFAPC010000197.1:0-9243 GCF_040675535.1 Patulibacter sp. NPDC049589
GCGCGCAGGAGGTACGGCCCCAGCGACTCCGAGTAGGCCGGGGTCATGTGGCCCTCGGTGTCCCGCCCGAGGCGCACGGACCGCCGTGACGAGCCCCATCGCGACGCCCGCGATCGTCGGATGGATGCCCGACTCCACGGTCGCCGCCCAGAGCGCGAGCCCCGCCACCGCGTACGCGGGCCCGCCCCACGGCGGGCCGATCCGGCGCAGCGCCACGATCGCGGCGAGGATCGCGCCGGCCGCGGCCAGGGCGGTCAGGTCGATCCCCGACGAGTAGAAGAGCGCGATGACGGCGATCGCGCCGACGTCGTCGACGATCGCCAGGGTCAGCAGGAAGGTCCGCACCCCGGCCGGCACGCGCGGGCCGAGCAGCGCGAGGGCGCCGAGCACGAACGCGATGTCCGTCGCCATCACGATCCCCCAGCCGCGCGCGCCCTCGCCACCGGCGTTGATCAGCGTGAACAGCAGCGCGGGCACGACCATCCCGGCGACGGCCGCGATCGCCGGCACCGCGGCCGCACGGCGATCCTGGAGCTCGCCCGTCTCGAGCTCGGCGCGGATCTCCAGCGCGACGACGTAGAAGAACAGCGCCATCAGGCCGTCGTCGACCCAGTGACGCAGGTCCTCGTCGATCCCGAAGCCGGGGACCCCGAGCCGCAGGTGCGTGCCCCAGAGGTCGGCGTAGCTTCCCGAGAGCGGCGAGTTGGCCCACACGAGCGCGACCACCGTGGCGGCGAGCAGGAGCCCGGCGGCGCCGGTCTCGGTCGCCAGCAGGGCGCGGAGCGTGCGGAGGACGGGGCGCCGGGGCGGCGAGGGCGACGCGGGGGCCGAGGGCGAGCCGGTGCCGGAGGGCGAGCCGGGATCCGAGGGCGGTCCGGGAGGCGGGGAAGGGGGCGGCGGGGCCATGTGTTCCGAGGGTCGACGACGTGTGTCGACGACCAGGCTTCCCGTCACACCACCACCCATCGTAGTCGGTCGGGTCGACCCGGTCCGGTCCTCGCGCGGGGGTGTCCCGCGGGACGTCGCATGCAGCGTCCGCACAGGCGTTCGTCCTGCGGGTATCGTCGGCCAACCGCCCGCCGCGTGGGGCGGGACGCCCCCGAGGAGCACGACGTTGCCGCAGGAATCGCAGGTGATCGGCTGGCCCGGCCGCAAGATGGTCGATCGGAGCGGCGCGCGCATCGGCGTCGTCCAGGACGTCTTCGCCGACGAGCGCACCGGCGAGGCCGCCTGGGCCACGGTGAAGACCGGGCGCTTCGGCGGCGCGGTGCGCCTGATCCCCATCGACCGCGCCCGCGGGGTGAAGAAGACCGTCGAGGTCCCCTTCTCCGCAGCGACCGTCGAGTCGGCCCCGGACATCGGCTCCGACGGCGACATGAGCCTCGACGAGGAGCGCACCCTCCTCGCCCACTACGCCGCCGACCGGCCGGTCGCCGACAACGCCGGACCGGCGAATGTCGGACCGGCGGACGTCGGACCGGCGGAGGTCGACGGATCCGCGGGCACCGCCGAGGGCGGCTCCCCGCCGGCGGGGAGCACCGGGACGGATCCGCCCGCCGAGGAGACCGTGACCGAGGCCTCGACCGCATCGGCGGCGACCAGCGCGGAGAGCGCGGCGGTCGACGGTGGAGTCGCGGCGGCCGCGGAGTCGCCGGTCGACGATCCGTCGGTCACGGAGGCCGAGGACGCGGAGGCGTCGGTCGACGATCCGTCGGTCGCGGAGGCCGAGGCCGCGGAGTCGCCGGTCGACGATCCGTCGGTCACGGGAGCAGAGACCGCGAAGCCGGCAGCCGAAGAGCCGGCGGTCATGGACGCAGAGGCCGCGGGGTTGTCGACCGCGGAGCCGTCGGTCACGGACGTCGAGACTGCGGAGCCGGCAGCCGAAGAGCCGTCGGACACGGACGAAGAAGCCGCAGGGTCGTCGGCCGCGGAGCCCGAGACCGCGCAGCCGTCTGCTGACCTCGTGGCGGGCGACGGGGAGGGCCTCCCCGACGACGAGCCGGCGGACGAGACCACCGCGCCCGACGACGAGGGCGCACCGGCCCCGGTCACCGACGAGGACCGCGACGGCGAGCCGGCGAAGGACGACGACGGGCCCGCGGACCCGTCCGAGACGGACGAGGCGCACACCATCGGCGGGGCAGAGCCCGACGACGACGTGCTCGGTGCCGGCCCGGAGACGGACGAGACCGACCCGGCGTCGACCGACGACGACACCATCGGACCGGACCCGACCGGCGCGCCGTCGGCGATCGACGACCTGCTGGCGGGAGCGCACGGAGCCTCGGTGCTGGGCCGCCCCGGTCCGTCCACCGAGCCCGCGACCCCGGCGTCGTCGTTCGTCGCGCCCGGCAGCGGCGCGACCCGCCCCGAGGACCCCACGGACGACGCCTGGATCCCGCCGGCCACCGACGCCGCCCCGCCCACCGAGCACGACCCGGCCCTGTGGCCGGACGAGACGGGGGCGGACGAGGACGTCGCCGGCGCGGACGACGAAGCTGGCCGCGACGACGCGACCGCATCCGACGACGAGGGGGCGGCGCACGGCGACGAGGCCACGGCCACGGCCGGATCCGACGAGGAAGCCGCATCCGACGACGCGGCAGGGCCCGAGGCCACGGCCGGATCCGACGAGGAAGCCGCGCCCGACGACGAGGGAGCGACCGCTGATGAGGCCGTCGACGAGGCCGCGCCGGCGGCCGCCGACCCTGCGGACGACGAGGCGGCGGCCGACACCGGTGCAGCGACGTCCGACGGCCCGGAGCCGATCGACCCGGAGGCGGCCACGGCCGACGTCGGGACCGGCGACCAGCCGTCCTCCCCGCCCGCCGGCGGCGGGGAGGACGAGCCCACACAGGTCCTGGGCTTCCCGGACCTCCTGCCCCCACGGTCCGCATCGTCCGACTCCCCCGCGTCGTCCGCGGACGACGGCGACGAGACCATCGCGGCCGAGCCCGAGGACGCCGACGATCCCCCGGCCGCGTCGTCCGAAGCCGTTGGTCAGGGCGAGGCGGCCAAGCCCGCGACGACTGCCGCGCCGGAACCGGGCGACGTCGCCGGCTCCACTTCCGACGCCGTGTCGGACGGTGACCCGGCCGAGTCCGGGCCGGACACCGAGAACGACGACGCGGAGACCGACGTCGGCCTCACCGCGGACGCCGCTGCGGCAGGGCCCGAATCGGACCCGGCGATCGATGACGCAGGGCCCGAGCCGGACGCCGAGGCCGGTGACGCAGAACCCGAGGCAGACGCCGAGACCGGTGTCGCAGAACCCCCGTCGGACGCGACCGACGAGGCGCCCGAGACCGAGGACTCGCCACCGCCCGTCGAGGCCGTGACCAGCAGGCCGACGTCGTCGACGGCCGCGCCGGCTCCGGACCAGTCGGGGTCGGGGCGTTCGTTCGGCCCGGTCGGCCTGGCGCTGGGTGCCGCCGGCCTGGGCTTCCGGATCGCCCGCGGAGTCCTGCGCTCGCGCCGCCGCCGCGACTGAGGACGGCCGCTCCGGTGGCGAGGGCGAGGCCGGCCTTCACGCCGGTCGCTGCTCCGGCCCGGGTTCCCCCCGCACCGGGGGGAGAACCCGACCAGGAACGCTCCACCGTCCCGCGCTTCGCGACGGACACGCCCGCACGTGCCCCACGCCCCGGCACCTCGCAGACCGGACCGACCTGGCCGTCGCTCCTCCGGGCCGCGCGCCCGCGTACGGGTGGCAGCGCGCCAGCTTGCGCGGAGGGCGGATCCGGAACCGGGGTTGCGGCGTACTAGGGGAAGGAGCGCGCCACTCGGGCGCGGACGCCGCATCGCGGCACCAACCGTCGGAGGAACCCATGGGATCCGGTCTGCTGCAACCCACGCACGTCATCATCCTGCTGGTCATCGCCCTGCTCGTGCTCGGGCCGAAGCGCCTGCCCGAGGTCGGCAAGTCGCTCGGCCAGGGCCTGAAGGGCTTCAAGGCGTCGCTCGAGGGCGACGACGACGAGCCCCAGGTCCGCCGTGCGAGCGCCACCCCGGTCGCGCCGACCGCCGAGGCCGAGGTCGCCCCGGCCCGCGCCGACGACTGATCCACCGGGCGCCGCCGCGCGCCTCGTCGCCGGCTTCGCGCCCGCCTCAGCCCGCGTCGTCGACGCCCGGGGCCGCCGCGGGCCAGCCCGCGAACAGGGGCGCGATCCGCGCCAGCCAGACCTGCACGACGTCGCGGCCCGCGGGCGCCAGCTCGAACCCGGCGTCGACCGGGTCGTCCGTCCGACGTACGTGGTCCTCGGCGATCAGCTCGTCGAGGACGGCGCGGAGGACCCGCTCCCCGAGGGCCAGCCGCAACGCGAGCCCACGGGCGTTCGCCCGCTCGAACGGCGCGTCCTCGTCGTCGGGCACCGCGAGGGCGACGAGGACCTGCAGCGCCGTCGCGTCGGTCTCGCCCAGCGCGTCGACTCCGAGCGCGCGCCGCGACAGGACCGCGGCGCCCAGGGCGGCCAGCGCGATCGGTCGCGACCGCCAGCCGAGCTCGAGCACCGCGTCGTCCTCCGGGTAGGGCTCCGGCTCGTCGGGTCCGTCGTCGCCCCACGGGTCCTCGTGCTCTTCGTACCGCCAGTCGGGGAGCCACGGCTCGGCGTCCGCCTCCTCGGCGGCAGCCCAGCGCCCCACCGACGCGTCGCCGTACCACGGGCCGTCCGCCCAGCTCCCGCCGTCCGGCCGTCCCTCGGCGGTCCACTCCCCGCCCTCCTCGTCCCATGCCCCGCGGCCACCGTCCGCCCCGCGGTCGCTCCAGGCCCCGTCGTCGCCGCGATCTGCTCCGCCGTCGCTCCGGGCCCCGCGATCTCCGCGGTCCACGCCATCGCCGCCGCCCGCCCCGCCCTCGTCGCCCCGCACCCCGCGGCCGCCCTCCGGCCCGCCTTCGTCGTCCGGCCCGTCACCGCCGCCCACGACGTACCCCTCCCAGCCCGTGCCGCCACCCACGGGACCGGTGCTCCAGGTCGGCGCCGGGCCCCCGATCGGCCCGGCGGCCCGCTCGCCGTCGGTCTCGCCGGTCAGCTCGTCGAACGCCGCCCGCGAGCGCGGGAAGCCCTGCCGCAGCAGCGCCTGGCGGACCCGCCTCGCGTCGCGGACCAGTCGTCCGTCGCGGCCGGTGGGCAGCACGCCGACGGGCACGAGCAGCAGCCGCACGCCCCGCAGGTTCAGCGCGAACGGGGCGTAGTGCCAGCGCCCGGCGTCGTAGCCGACGATCGCCATCGCGACCCCGTGGTCGGGCCAGAACGCGTCGGCCTCGAGCGGCGCGCCCTCCTCGTCGACGAGGAACGGCCAGCGGTGCCCGCGCACCGCGCTGCCGAACACCTCCGCGGCCAGGTCCACCACGTACGCGCGATCGTCGGGCTCCACGCGTCGAGCCTAGCCGCGACCCGCGAGTGCCCCCGCGCCATCCCTGAAGCCGGGCTCTGCGGGCGCGAAACGGCCTTCTTAGCCCCGGCTCAGGACCACCTCACCGGCGGGGCCTAGCGTCGGACCCCGCCGCACCGCCCCCAGGGCGCGGCGGACCGACCCCGGAGGCCCGATGACCGTCCACCGCAGGATCACCGCACTGCTCGCCGCGCTCACGACGATGGCCGGCGGATCGTTCGTCGCGTCGGCTTCGGCGGACGCGGACGTCGAGTCCGGCGAGCGCGGCGCCCATCCGGCGCTGCAGGTCAGATCGACGGACCACGCGACCGCCCAGGGACGGCACGCCAGCGACCTCGCGGGCGCCCTCGGCATCAGCGACGACCGCCTCGGGACGGTGCTCCGCGAGCTGCGCACCGAGCGCCGCGCGTCCGACGTCGTCGGGGCGCGGCCCGCCGTCCGCGGCGCCGCCGAGCTGCGGGCCGACCGCGCCGACTACGCCGCGGCGCTCGCGGCCAAGGTGGGCGTCAGCCCGGCGGTCGCCGCCGCGGCCCTGGACGGCCGCCCGGCCGCCCAGGCGTCGTCGGAACCGGCCACGCCCGCCGCCCCCGCCACACCCTCGGATCAGGCCGGCTCCGCCACCGTCGTGGCCCCGCCCACGCACCCCTCCCCCGCCACCGCGCCGCCGGTCCCCGTGCGTCCGCCGTCGCCGCCGGGTACGTAGCCCTGATGATGCGTCGCCTCGCCGGTCCCCTCGACACCCTGCTGGACCGGACGGTCGCGCCCGGATACACGCGGCTGGGTCTGCTCGTGCGACGGCGGCTGCCGACGTGGCCCGCCGAGCTCCCGCGGATGGACGGCCGCACCGTCCTGATCACCGGGCCGACGTCCGGGATCGGCGAGGCCGCCGCGCAGGACCTCGCGCTGCTCGGCGCTCGGGTCGTCCTCCTGGCCCGCAACACCGACAAGGCCGCCGCGACGCAGGCCCGGATCGCTGGCGCGGTCCACGCCGCCGACCCGTCGCACACGGCGGACGTCGCCGTCGTGCGCTGCGACGTCTCGTCGCTGGCCTCCGTCCGCGCCGCGGTCGCGGCGATCGAGGAGCAGGACGAGCACGTCGACGTGCTGATCCACAACGCCGGCGCGATGCCCGAGGAGCGCACCGTCACCGACGAGGGCTTCGAGCTGGCGTTCGCCACGAACGTGCTCGGCCCGTTCCTGCTGACGGCGCTGCTGCAGGAGCGCCTGAAGGCCGCCGCGCCGTCGCGCGTGATCACGGTCTCCTCCGGCGGGATGTACGCGCAGAAGCTCGACGCCGACGACCCGCAGCACCAGCACCGCAAGTACTCGCCGGCCTCGGTCTACGCGCGCAACAAACGTGCCCAGGTCGTCCTGAACGAGCAGTGGGCCGAGCGGCTCACCCGGACCGGCGTCGTCGTCCACACGATGCACCCCGGCTGGGCCGACACGCCGGGCGTCGAGGAGTCGCTGCCGGGGTTCCACCGCCTGACGAAGCGGATCCTCCGCTCGCCGGCCGAGGGCGCGGACACGATCGTCTGGCTGGCCGCCGCCTCGGCGCCGATGCACCGGTCCGGCGGGTTCTGGCAGGACCGCCGCGCCCGCCCGACGCACTACGGCCCGTGGACCCGCGAGGACCCCGCGACGCGCAGGAAGATCTGGGAGACGTGCGCGCAGCTCGCGGGCGTCGACGCGTCCGTCCCGGCCTGATCCTGACGGGCGCTCAGCCCGCGACGGGCGCGTCGCCCTGCAGCGAGCGGATGCCGGCGTCGACGAACCGCAGCGCGCGGTCGAGCAGGTGGAGCAGGACCGGCTCACCGTCGATGCAGCCGTGCTCGTCGGCGATCTGTCCCTTGCCCTCGTGCTCACCGCCGACGATCCCGAAGATCGCGAACGTCGCCGCGGCCGCCATCCGCGGCTCGAGCGCGTCGGGCGACGCGCCGAGGTCCTCGGCGATCGCGGCGGCGATGAGCTCCTCGCCGAGCGCGCGGTAGCGCTGCTCGACGGCCTTCAGCCCGTCGTCGGTGTCGACGACCCGCCGCTGCATGCGCATCTCGGCGTCCCGCTCCGCCCAGCGCGGCAGCTCGGCGCCGATCCAGTCGCGCAGCGCGTCGGCCGTCGTCTCCTCGCCGCTGCGGGCCCGCAACCGGGTGGCCAGGCGCGCGAACGAGTCCTCCTGGTCGGGGAAGACCAGGTCCTCCTTGGCCGGGAAGTACGCCGAGACCGTGCGCGGCGAGACGTCGGCGGCGGCCGCGATCTGGGGGATCGTCGTCTCGTGGAAGCCGTCGCGGTCGAAGAGCTCGAGCGCCGCGCGGGCGATCGTCTGCCGCGTGCGCTGCTTCTTGCGCTCCCGGAGACCCGCGGGTTCGAACCCCTCGGACGGCGTGGTGGCGTTCACCATGTCGTGACAGTACCGCGCGGTCGGTCGTCATGCTGCAAGAGACGCAACTTCGCATCCAACGCATTTCTGCAAGGCATGCAAAGTTCTAGTGGCAGTGCTATCTTGCGTCGCGGCGCTCGTCCCCTGCGCCTCGTCCGACCCGTTTCAGGAGCCCCATGTCCTCCCTGTTGGCGCGCATCGCCCGCGCGCTCACCCATCACTGGAAGCGAACGCTGGCCGCGGCACTGGCCACGGTCGTCGTGCTCGGCATCATCGCCGGCACCGCCGGCGGTCCTGCCGCGGACGACTTCAAGATCCCAGGCACCGAGACGCAGAAGGCGCTCGACCTGTTCAAGGCGCACCAGCCCGCGCTCGCCGGCGCCGACGCCGACGTCGTCTTCCAGGCGAAGTCCGGCAAGCTCACCGACGCGCAGAACAAGACCGCGATCGACGGCGCGATCGCGAAGATCAAGGCACTGAAGAACGTCGACACGGTGACGTCGCCGTTCGCCAAGGGCGGCGCGATCACCAAGGACGGGACGATCGCCCAGGCGAAGGTCCAGTACGCCGTCCAGCAGACCGACCTCGAGAAGGCCGACGGCGAGGCGCTCGAGAAGGCCGCCGACACCGCGAAGAGCTCCGGCGTCACCGTCGCGATGCGCGGCGCACCGGTCGACCTCGCCGCCCAGGAGAGCGTGCCGGTCGGCGAGTTCGTCGGCATCGCGATCGCGATCGTCCTGCTGACGGTCCTCTTCCGCTCGGGCGCGGCGATGGGCGCGACCCTGCTGGGCGCGCTGATCGGCGTGATGATCGGCCAGATCCTCCTGGCGGTCCTGGCCAAGCCGCTCGGGCTCCCGGACTTCGCCACCCAGATCGCGGTGATGCTCGGCCTGGGTGCCGGCATCGACTACGCGCTCCTGATCATCGGGCGCTATCGAGAGCAGATCGCCGCCGGCGACAGCGTGCGCGACGCCGCGGCGAAGGCCGCCGCGACGTCCGGCTCGTCCGTCGTCGCCGCCGGCCTCATCGTGATGGTCGCGATCGCCGGCCTCGCCGTGATCGGCATCCCGCTGATCACCAAGCTCGGCCTCGGTGCCGCCATCGGCGTCCTCGCCGTCGTGCTCTCGGCCCTGTTCGTGATCCCGGGCATGATCGGCGCGTTCGGCAAGAAGCTGCGCCCGAAGAAGATCGAGCACGTCCAGGCGTCGCCGGCGTTCGCCCGCTGGGGCGAGCGCATCACGGCCCGCCCGTGGATCTCCATCGGCGTCGGCGTGATCATCCTGCTGATCTTCGCCGCGCCGCTGACGCAGATGCGCCTCGGCCAGCCGGACGACGGCAACCAGCCGACGTCGAAGACCCAGCGCGTGGCGTACGACCTGCAGAGCAAGGCCTTCGGGCCGGGCGCGAACGGCCCGTTCCTGCTGGCCGTCGACATCGCCAAGAAGGACGATCCGCAGTTGCAGTCGCAGCTGGACAAG
>NZ_JBFAPC010000198.1:0-9148 GCF_040675535.1 Patulibacter sp. NPDC049589
GGAGTGGATCGACTCGATCTCCGCCGACCTCGACACGAGCGACCAGGTCCGTCGCTGCTTCGAGGACACGGACGTGATCGCCTACGCCGGCGCGACGCCCGGGTCCGGCAGCCGCGGCGCGACGACGCCCGACGCCTTCCCGGCCGCGTACCACTCGCGGGCCTGCCGGAGGAGGTCCTCCCGGGCGGGACCGGTCGCCCGCTCGGCCGCGAGGGCCAGGGCCAGCGCCGCCTTGCCGCCCAGGTCACCGCCCATGTCGGGGTACCCCTGCCGCACGCCGATGCCGGGCGCGGGGGACGCGTCGTCGGTCGCCGGGTCGCGGAAGCCCAGGTCGTGGTCGCGGGCGTCGCCGACCTGGGCGACGAAGAGCTCCGGCGCCGGATGGGCCTTCACGAGCCAGCGGACGCCGACGTCGGCGGTGGCCCGCAGCCGGCCCGCGTCGGCCCGGTCCAGGCGCGCGGCGGCCTGCAGCGCCGCGGCGGCGTACGCGGTCGTCTGGGTGAACTTCAGCGTGTCGCCGGCGTCCATCCAGCCGCCGGTCAGGTCGAACCGCTGCCCGGCGTGCGGGCCGCTCGCGACGACCGCGTCGTTCAGGTGCGCCGGCCCGTGCGCCGGGGAGGCCTCGCGGCCGTCGGCGTTGGCGGCGAAGAACCGCAGGATCGTGGTGATCGGGGCCGTCGAGGCGTGTGACGCGATCGTCCACGGCCGCGAGGTCAGGCGCCCGGTCCGCACGCGGTAGGCGCCCGGGGTGCGCAGTCGCGAGAGGTCCGCGGCGGAGGCGCGGCGCCACGGCGCGGGCGCGCCGGGGGCCTTCGTCAGCCGGCCGCGCAGGACGACCCGGCCGCGCGCGTCGACGACGGTGAAGCGGCGGCCGGCGAGCTTCGCGGACGAGCCGACGATCGCGACCTTCGCGTCCGCCGGGGTGCTCGGCCCGCCGACGCGGATCGCGTCGGGCGGGGCGGCCTCGGCGGACGCGCCGGAGACCGTCAGGAGCAGTCCGGCGGCGAGCGCGAGGGCCGCGGCGCGCCGCATCAGAACGCCTTCAGCGCGACCGTGTGCGAGGCCGACACGTTGCCCGCCAGGTCCGTCGCCCTGCCGACGATGCGGTACGTGCCGGACTTCAGGCGCTTGCCGCGGCCGTCGGTCATCTTCACCGTCACGGCGCGGGCGGCCGACGGGGCGACGCCCTTCGTCCCGGCGGCGAGCTTCAGCGTCTGCGTCCGCTGGGCGGTCCAGCGCACGCAGGACTTCTTGGTGCGGTTGGCCTTCGTCCTCGGGCGGCACTTGCCGGACGACTTCCGGCCGATCAGCCGGCGCTCGATCGTCAGGCGGACGGTGGCGGCCTCCGACGTGCGGACGGTGAGCTTGGCGGCGGCGCGGGAGCTGCGGACGCGCTTGATCGCGAGCGCCGGCTTCTTCGTGTCCTTCGGGCTCGTCCCGGTGCCGGTGCCCGGGGCGGGGACCGGGTCCGGGTTCGTGCCGGTCCCGGCGGGGATGCCACGCCGCTGCTGGAAGAGCGTCACGGCGGCGGCCGCGTCGACGACGCCCCCGCTGGTCGACTTGCCGTCCCACGCGGGGACCTTGCGAGCGCTGTCGATGATCGCGCTGCGGACGTCGGCGGCCGACGCGGTCGGGTCGATGCCGAAGAGGATCGTGGCGACGCCGGCGGCGGTCGGGGCGGCGAAGCTCGTGGCGCAGCCGGTCGGGGCGTAGCCGCCGTCCTTCGTGGTCGTCACCGAGTTCTGGGTCGGCACCGCGACGTCGACGCTGCGCGGGCCGTAGGCGCCGCAGTCGAGCCCGTCGTCGGGGGCGGAGGTCGACACGCAGAGGACGTTGGGCGCGTCGAGACCGCAGGGTTGCGGGTCCTCGCCGTCGGCGTCGTAAGCGCCGCCGTTGCCGGACGGGATCGTCACGAAGAGCGTGTTGGGATGGGTGCGGATCGCGTCGCGCAGCCCGTCCTCGAGCGGCCCGGAGAGCCAGCTGAAGCTCGCGACGCGGGCGCCGCGGTCCGCCGCCCAGTCGATCGCCGCGGCTTGCACGTACTGGTAGCACTGGTCGCCGTCCCAGCAGGTGCGCAGCGCGATGAAGCGCGCGTTCGGGGCGACGCCGGCGCCGCCCTGGCCGTTGTTCCAGGCCGCGCCGAGCAGCCCCGCGACGAGCGTGCCGTGGCCGCTGCCGCCCGCCGGGTCGGTCGGGTCGGCGTCGGGCGTGATCGTGCCCGGGACGTTCGAGCCGATGAGGTCCCAGCCGGGGGCGCCCGCGGCGACGTTCCCGAGGTTGCCGGCGCCGTCGGCGTCGGGGGCCGGCACGGCCGCGGGCAGGGCGTAGAGCCGCGGCGCGATGTCGGGGTGCGCCAGGTTCAGGCCCGTGTCAGCGACGAGGACGGGGACGTCCTGGAGCGGCCTCCCCGCCAGGTCGAGCGCCTGGGGCACCTTCATGATCGTGAGCGGCTGCTGGCCGGCGGCCTGGGGATCGGTGGGCGCCGCGGCGTGGGCGCCTGACGCGCCGATCGCGAGCCCGGCGAGGGCGGTGGCGAGCGTGACGGAGGTGGTGCGACGGATGGACATGCGGGGCTCCTCGGCGAGGCGTGGTCGGGGTGTGGTCAGCACCCTGCCGGGGGTCGCATGAAGCGCACGTGAAGACGCCGCGGACGGTCGCGTGCGGCGTGCGAGGGAGGGGAGCGCGCGGCGCATCCACGGGTGTATAGGCCGTAGGCGCCCCGAGCGCAACGGGGTGGGCCCTGATCGGGACTCGGGCCCGTCGCGCTCGGCGGCCGCGACGCCGGGGCGCCGCGCGGGCGACCCGCCACCCGGGACGCCGGCCGCCGACCCCACGGCGTCCGCGATCCATGCGAACATGTGTTCGCATGCGGTGGGACCACCTGACCAGAGACCCGGACGCCGAGACCGCGAACCTGCCGGGGATGACCGACCCGGCGATCGTGCGCCGGTTCAACGCGCCGGAGGCCCTCGACACCCGCTTCTACGAGATCGAGGCGAAGACCGTCCTCAACAAGGTCCCGACGAAGACGGACCTGCCGTTCGGCTGGACGGTCAACCCGTACCGGGGGTGCTCGCATGCCTGCACCTACTGCCTCGATCCGGCCACACCGGTCCTCATGGCCGACGGCCGGACGACGCCGATCGGCGACCTCGAGCCCGGCGACGCGATCTACGGGACGAAGCGCGACGGCCACGACCGCCGCTACGTGACCACGACGGTCGAGGACCGCTGGCCGACGCGCAAGCCCGCGTTCGCGGTCCGCCTGGACGACGGGACGGAGTTGATCGCGAGCGGCGACCACCGGTTCCTGACGTCCCGCGGGTGGAAGCACGTCACCGGCTCGCAGCACGGCGCGGCGCGACGCCCGCATCTCACCGTGGGCACCAGGCTGCTGGGGCCCGGCGGTGCGGCGGAAGGCCCCGAGCACGACGACGCCTATCGGCGCGAGGCGCTCCGGCCGCTCGCCGCCGTCGGTGCCTCCGGGGACCGGCGCTCGGGTGCGGCTCGTGATCGGTCGCGGACCGGGGGTGTCGACCAGGACCTGGTCGGCGTCGCGGTCCGGGAGGACGGTCTCCGGGTCATCGCGATCGAACCGCTCGGCGTCCGCGACCTGGTCGACATCACGACCGGGACCGGCGACTTCGTCGCCGCCGGCGTGATCAGCCACAACTGCTTCGCCCGCCCCACCCACGAGTACCTCGGCTTCAACCCGGGCCGCGACTTCGAGCGCGAGATCGTCGTCAAGGTCAACGCGCCCGAGCGGCTGCGGGCGGACCTCGCCAAGCGGGCGCGGACACCGGCCTACGGCGACACCGTCGCGCTGGGGACGAACACCGATCCGTACCAGTGGGTCGAGTCCAAGTACCGGCTGATGCCCGGGATCTGGGAGGCGATCCGCGACGCCCGCGTCCCCGGGTCGGTGCTGACGAAGAGCCCCCTGCTGCTGCGCGACCAGGCGCTGATGCTCGAGGTCCAGGCCACCGCCGGGTTCGAGGCCGCGCTGTCGGTCCCGAGCCTCGACACGAAGGCCTGGCGGACGACCGAGCCGCACACGCCGCACCCCCGCGCGCGGCTGGCGGCGGTGGCGGAGCTCAACCGCATCGGCATCCCGACGGCGGTGCTCGCCGCGCCGATCATGCCGGGGATCAACGACTCGCCCGCGCAGATCGAGGCCCTGCTGGCCGCGTGCACCGAGGCCGGCGCGATCGGCGTGCGCGGCATCGGCCTGCACCTGCGCGGCACCACCCGCGACGTCTTCCTCGAGTGGCTGGCCGACGCACGGCCCGACCTCGTCGACCTCTACGCCGAGCTCTACCAGGACGGCCCGCACCTGCCGCGCAAGGAGGCCGCGCGGCTCGCGGGCCTCGTGCAGCAGGGCGAGCTCTGGGGCGCCCGCGTCGTCCGGACCGAGCGGCCGGCCGGTCCGTCGCGGTTCGCGCCCGGCTCCCGCGCGCTCTCGGGCGGCCCCGCCGAGCCGCCCCGCCAGGTCGCCGCGCGGCGGGCCGGCACGCGGGGGACGGCGCCGGCGGACGCCGACGCGGACCAGCTGTCGCTGTTCTGACGCCGCCTCGCCCGCGTCCGGCGACGACAGGCGACGGCGGACGAGCCTTCGTCCGGGAGGCCCGTCCCTCCGGGGCGGGCCGGGCGCTGCCCTAGCGTCCCTCCCCCGCCCCTCGACCCGGAGCCCCCGATGCCCGACACCCCCGCCGCCGACCGCACCGACCCGCCGCACCTCTTCAGCCCGCTGACCCTCCGCGGACTGACGCTGCGCAACCGGATCGCGGTCTCGCCGATGTGCGAGTACTCGGCCGAGGACGGGCTGGCGAACGACTGGCACCTCGTGCACCTGGGGTCCCGCGCCGTGGGCGGCGCCGGGCTCGTGATCACCGAGGCCGCCGCGGTCAGCCCGGAGGGCCGGATCTCGCCGCAGGACCTCGGGCTGTGGAACGACGAGCAGGTCGCGCCCCTGCGCCGGATCACGGACTTCCTCCACGCGCAGGGCGCCGCCGCGGGGATCCAGCTCGCCCACGCCGGGCGCAAGGCGTCGACCCTGCGGCCGTGGGACCAGCAGCCCGGTCGGCCGGCGGAGGTCGCGGCCGACGAGGGTGGTTGGACCGTCGTCTCGCCGACCGCCGCCCCGTTCGCCGACGGCTACCCGCGGCCGTCCGTGCTGGACGAGGCCGGGATCGCGGGCGTCGTCGCCGACTTCGTGGCCGCCACGCGGCGGTCGATCGACGCCGGCTTCGACTGGATCGAGCTGCACGCCGCCCACGGGTACCTCGTGCACGAGTTCCTCTCGCCGCTCTCCAACGACCGCACCGACGGCTACGGCGGCGACCTGCGCGACCGGGCCCGCCTGCTGCTGGAGATCGTCGACGCGGTGCGCGAGGCGTGGGGCCCCGACCGACCGCTGGGCGTCCGCCTGTCGGCCACCGACTGGACGGCCGGCGGCCTGACGATCGACGACAGCGTGCAGGTCGCGACGCTGCTGCGCGAGCACGGCGTCGACCTCGTCGACGTGAGCTCCGGCGGCAACGTGCCGGTCGCGCCGATCCCCGTCGGCGCCGGGTACCAGACGCCGCTGGCCGCGGCGATCCGCGCGCGGGCGGACGTCGCCACCGGCACCGTGGGCCTGATCACGGCGCCGGAGCAGGCGGACACGATCGTCCGCACCGGGCAGGCCGACCTCGTCCTGCTCGCCCGCGAGCTGCTGCGCGACCCCTACTGGCCGCTGCACGCCGCGAAGGCGCTGCGCCGCGAGGCGCCGGTGCCCGCGCAGTACGCGCGGGCGTTCTGAGCGGCGCGCGCTGGTCGCGCGGCGAGCGGCCCGGGGACCGGGCGACCGGGCGGGCGGCGACCCGGGCGGCGTGGGCCGCGATCACCCGGGCGCGGGCCCGCGCCCACCCGGCCGCGGGCCCGTCAGACGATCAGGTCGTCGGGTCGACCGGCGCCGGGGCCGGGTCGACCGGCGTGTTGTTCTCGAGCACGTCGCTGATGGCCGTGATGACGGTCAGGATCGACTTGTCGAGCGCCGCCTTGCTGACGACGATCTTCGCGACGACCGACTTGGTGACCTTCTTCTTCTTCACCGCCGTGGTGAACTGCGTGTCGAGCTTCTTCGCCGCCGCCGCCATCGCCGTCAGCTTCGGCAGGACGGCGTCGCGGGCCTCGGTGCCCTTATCGCTGGAGCCGTCGTCGTCGCGGATCTCGGTGCGCAGCGCGTCCGTCGTGCGATAGATCGCGCCGGCGTCCTTCGCCGCCGACTTCGCCCGCGAGAGGCTCGGCGTCTTCTGCAGCGCCTTGATCGACGCGGACAGGGCCTTCTCGCGCTTGTTGACCTGCTGCGCGCGCTCGGTGAACGTCTTGGCGAGCGAATCGTCGTCGGCGGACGCGAGGCCGGCGGCCGGGCCGAGGGCCAGGGCCGTCACGCAGGCGCCCGCGACGAGGGCCCGCCCGAACGATGTGCGGTGGTGGGGGGAGGACATCGTCGGAACGATACGCACGACCGCCGGAACGGTGCGCCGGGCCCGGCGGCGCCGCCCCCACGCCGGAGGTACGCCGTCCACCGGGTCCGGCCGCGACCGGACGTGCGTGCCCGCCTCCGGACCGAGCGGCGCCAGAGTCCGTCCACCGGGCCCGGCCGCGACCGGGCGTGCGTGCCGACCGTCCGGGCGGGGGATCCGGCCGCCGGGGCCTCAGCGCCCGCGGGCGGTGACCAGCCAGGGCCCCACGCGCTCGGCCGTCGGGCCGGCGACCAGCACGACCGTCCGCATCGCGACGGCCTCGGCGTCGAACGTCGCCAGCGTCGAGACGACGACCTCCTGGTCGGTGCGCCCGACGTCGGTGGCCAGCGCGACCGGGGTCCCCGGGTCCCGGTGCTCGAGCAGCAGCTCCCGGACCCGGTCCAGCTGCCAGGTACGGGTGCGCGAGCGCGGGTTGTAGAGCGTGAGCGCCAGGTCGGTGGCCGCCAGCGCCGACAGCCGGGCCTCGACCTGCTCCCAGGGCACGAGGACGTCGGACAGGGAGACGGTCGCGAAGTCGCCGAGCGGCGCGCCGAGCACCGCGGCGGCGGCGGTCCCGGCCGTCACGCCGGGGACGACCTCGACCAGCGGCCGCTCGGCCTCGGGGACGGCGGCGGCGGCGCGGAGCGCCAGGGCGGCCATGCCGAAGATCCCCGCGTCGCCGGACGACACGAGCGCGACGTGGCGGCCCTCCCGGGCCAGCGCGACGGCGCGCTCGGCGCGGTCCTCCTCGCGGCCCATCGTGCTGCGCTCGACGAGGTGGCGCTCGGTCAGGAGGTCGGCGCACTGGTCGACGTACGGGCCGTAGCCGACGACGACGTCCGCCCCCTGGACCGCGGCGGTCGCGCGCCCCGTACGCGCCTCCGCTCCCCCGGGGCCGAGGCCGACGATCCACAGGGCTCCGGGCACCCGCGACATCCTAGATGATGGATTCCACGATCTCGCGGCGTGGTGCACGTCCCGGACGGCACCTGACGCCACCCGGCACCTCCGTCAGACTTCCAGTCTGGCTCTCGGCACCGTGCGACGCCAGGACACCGCCCGAAACGCACCCCACACCCACGATCCCCGTCGAATCAACCATCTAGGGACGGCTCGGCCGGGCGCGCGGGCCGGCCGGGGCGAGCGGTGCCGGCGGGCGCTCGGAGCACCCGCCCGGGGTCCGGATCAGGACCCGTCGACCACGGCGCCGATGCCCGCGGCGAGGCCGTCGAGGAGGTCGCCCACGGGGTCGTCGCCGGAGGTCGCCGTCCCGTCGTCGCCGGTCGACGGCTCGTCGGTCGCGGTGCCCTCGGCGGCGGCCGGCGGCACGGCCGGGGCGGGCGTGGCGAGGTCCTCGGGGGTGCCGCCGATCGGCTCGTCAGCTGCCGGCACGTGGACGACGACCGCGGCGTCGGCGGTCGACGGCCCGCCGTCCGCGGGCGGCGTCGCGGCGTCGGTCGGGATCGGCACGCCGACGCTCGCGCCGTCGTCCGGGCTGGTCGTGGCGTCGCCGGTCGGAACCGGGACGCGGACCTCGACCGGGGCGGCGGACGCCGCGGTCGTGCCGTCGTCGGTGCCGTCGGCGGGCGTCGTCGGCGGGGTCGAGGTCGCGGTCCCGCGGCCCTGGTCGCTCGTGCCGATCGGGGTGACCACGGCGACGACGTTGCTGACCCCGTCCTTCGTGCGGTCGGCGTCGGTGACCACCGCTCGCGTCCGCTCGGCGGGCGTGAGCTGCAGGCGGACGCGGACCTCGTAGGGGCCGCCGTCCTTCCCGGACCCGGTCGCCGTGGGGGCCACGAGGTCGACGAGCGCCCGCAGGGCCATCGGGCCGGTCGAGTCCTGCGCGGTCGCCGCGAGGGCCGCGACCGCGGCGTCGTCGAGGCGGATGCGCACGTCCAGCCGGCCGGGCAGCGGCGCGGCCTCGGGCGTCGCGTCGTCGGTCGGGGAGCCGGTCGCCGTGCCGCTGCCGTCGCCCGACGCGCTCGGGTCGTCGGAGCCGGTCGCGTCGTCGCTCGGGGTGGTGCTCGGGGTGGTGTCGTCACCGGACGCCGGGTCGTCGCTCGTGGAGGTGCCGCCGTCGGTGGCGGTGTCGTCGCTGGGGGACGTGTCGCCGGTCGAGGACGTTCCTCCGGCCGGGGAGGACGTGTCGTCGGACGGCGAGCCGCCGCCCGAGGACGAGCCCGCGTCCGCCGTCGCGTCGTCGGAGCCGGCCGGCGCGGCGCTCTTCGCCGCCGCGCCCACCGACCGCGCACCGTCGAGGACGGTGGTGACGCCCGCCGCGCTGGTGCGGACCCGCTCGCGGGTCGCGGCCAGGCGGACCCGGACCTCGCTGCCGGCCTTCAGGGTGCCGGAGTCGCTGTCGGTGACGCTCAGGTCCGTGACGCGCAGGCGGACGGCCGCCGTCACCGTCGAGCCGTCCCCGCCGCCGTCGGTCGTCCCGCCACCGGACGGCGTGCCCGTGCCGCCGCCGTCCGAGGCTCCGCCGGAGCCCGCGCCGTCGGAGGGGGTGTCCGCCGCGGTGCCGCCGTCGCCCGAGGCGCCCGGGGACAGCGCGGCCACGTGCCGATCGTCTTCCTCACCGCCCGCGACGCGACGGAGGACAAGCTCCGCGGCCTGACCTCCGGCGGCGACGACTACGTCAC
>NZ_JBFAPC010000199.1:0-9123 GCF_040675535.1 Patulibacter sp. NPDC049589
CTTGTCCAGCTGCGACTGCAACTGCGGATCGTCCTTCTTGGCGATGTCGACGGCCAGCAGGAACGGGCCGTTCGCGCCCGGCCCGAAGGCCTTGCACGGCGCCGGCGGGGACGCCGGACCGCCCCGCGGCTCCGCCGTCTGGCTGATGTGGCCGGAGGAATGCCGCCGTACACTGCGCCCCGTGCGTGCCGCTGGGTGGACCGCACCGGACCCGAGACTGGACGACGCATGGGCAACCTCCCGCATGATCACGACGATCGGCCCGACGACGCAGGACCCGAACGCCCAGGGACCCCGGACGCGCCACCCTCGGCCTCGCGACTAGGCGGCGGCGCGGACCCGCTGGACGACCTCGTCGTCCTGCGCCCGAAGGGCTCGCGCCGGACCCGTCCGGCGCCGCCGGCGGCCGCTGACCCGGCCCCGCTCGCGTGGCGCGCCCCCGTCGAGTTCGCCGCCGAGGGTCCAGACCCGGACCCGACGCCGACGGTCGGCGGCCCCGCCGCGACCGCGGCGCCGGATGCGCTCGAGGCCCGGGCGCCGCTCGAGTCCCCGCCGGTCGACGTGGACCGCGCCCCGCCGTCGGTCCCGCCGGTCGACGCAGCGTCCGCCCCTCCCGCCGGCGCTCCGCTCGACCCCGCCTCGGCGCCCGGCGACGCCGACCCGCCGCGGACCGCGACCGACCCGGGGCCCACGGGCACGTGGGCGATCCCGACCGGACGCCCGCTCGGAGGCGGCCCGGGACCGCAGGACGACGGGACGCCCGCGCCCGCCGAGGCCCCGGACCCCCGGCTGCCGGGCCCGGAGGACGAGACCGTGGTCGACGCGGTCCAGCCCGGCTGGGCGCCCCCGTCCGCGGGCGGTACCCCGACGCGGCACAAGCCCTTCGACGACGCCCCGGCGGCCGCCGATCCCGATCCCGGTGGAGGCGAGGCCGAGGCCATCACCCCGCCGGCGACGCCCGCCCCGGACATCGGCGCCTGGTCCGGCGACACCACCGCGCCGGCCGGTCCGTGGTCCTCGACGGCGTCCGCGGCGCCGGCCACCGACCCGTGGCCGTCCGCCCCCGTCGACCCGCCGGCCGATCGCTGGCCGTCCGGATCCCCCGACCCCGACCCGTGGCCAGCCACGTCCACCCCGCCGCCGATCGGCCCCGAGGACGCGACGCCTCCGTACCGCTCCGCGGCCGACCCGGGACCCGATCCCGCCTGGGGCACGCCAGATCCCGCCGGTGCGTCGGACGTGCCGCACGAGGCCAAGGACGCCTTCGGCCCGACGCCGCCGCGGTCCGGGCGCGAGGACGAGGAGTTCGCGGTCCCGCAGTCCAGCGAGCCGCTGCCGCCGCCGGACGTCCCGGCGCCCAGCGCCGCGGTCTCGCGCCGCAAGGAGCGGGTCCGCAAGCTCAAGCGGGCCGGGCTCGTCACCACGGGCGCCGGCCTGGTGGGCGCGGGCGGCGTCCTCGGCTGGCTCGCCCGCGACGTGATCCCCGGCGGCGACGTCGGCGGAACGAACGTCACCCTGACCCGCCCCGTGCAGATCGAGTCGCAGCCGGTCGCGTCCAACACGCTGCCGAGCGTCACGGGCCTCGGCACCGACGCGGCGATCCAGGCCTACACGGACGCGGGGGTCGACCGGCAGCGGATCACGACCGAGGAGGTCCCGTACGTCGGGGCCAGCGGCACCGTCGTGCGGCAGAACCCCGCGGCGACGGCGCAGATCCCCGGCAAGGGGACCCCGATCGTGCTCTCGATCGCGAAGCAGGCGACGATGCCCACGTTGAGCGGCACGCCGAGCGATCAGGCCCGTGCCGCGCTGGCGGATCTCGGCGTCGGGGTCACGACCGTCACCGAGTACGAGCAGGGTGCCAAGCCGGGCACCGTCATCCGCAGCCGCCCGGCAGCCGGGGAGCGCGCCCAGACCCAGGCGACGCTCGTCGTCTCCGAGGTCGCGTCGAGCATCGACCTCTCGCAGCTCGATCCTGCGGAGACGGACGGCTGCGCCACCGAGGACGTCGGCGGCCAGCAGGTCATCACCTGCTCCCCGCAGGACGGCAAGGCGTCGATCGAGTACCCGAGCAACGGCAAGGTCACGAACCTGCGCGGCACGATCGCCCTGGGCCCGGACTCCGTGGCCACCCGCGCGCGGGTCCTCGTGCGCGAGGTCGGTGCCGGCGGCGTCGGCGTGAAGACCCGCCAGACGCTCACCGTGACCGGTGCCGGCGCGCGGTTCGACGTGCCGCTGAAGGGCGGGTCGACGATCCGCATCGAGGCGCTCCCGAACCAGGGCGGGGACTCCGCGGTCCAGGTCCGCATCAGCGACGGGCAGATCGCGGGCGCCCGCAGCGGCATCGACGCGCTCGACAAGGGGGCGACCCCGTGATCGCCGCCCGCGGGGCGCTGCTGCTGGCCCTCGCCGCCGGTGTGCTCGCCCCGGGCGTGGCGCACGGCCAGACGAGCACGGCGGCGGCGACGAGCACGCCCGCCGCGTCGTCCACCGCCACGACGGGCGCTGCGGCGCCGGGCAGCACCCCGGTCGCCGCGCCGCTGGACACCGCGGGCCAGACGCCGACCATGCTCGTCGTCGACACGTCCGGATCGATGGACGAGGACGACGGCAACGGCACGACGAAGATCGACGGCGCCAAGTCCGCGCTGCTGGACTTCGTCGGCGGCATCGAGCGGGGGTCGCGAGTCGGCCTGCGGACCTATCCCGACCCCGCGTCCTCGGAGTCCTGCGGCAGCGGCCGCCTGGCGATCGACATCGGCCCCGTCGACCCGGACCAGATGTCGGCGAGCATCCGCGGCCTCGAGCCCGACGGCGACACCCCGACCGCCGAGGCGCTGCGCAGCGCGGTCGAGGACATCCAGGCGACGGGCGCGAAGACCGGCAAGCTCGTCCTCGTCTCCGACGGGCACGCCACGTGCGAGGACCCGTGCGACGAGGCGAAGAAGATCCGCGACGAGGGCTTCCGCATCGACGCGGCGGTCGTCGGCTTCCGGATCGACGACGAGGGCCGCGAGCAGCTCAAGTGCATCGCCGGGGCGCTCGGCGCGCCGTACGTCGACGCGGAGGAGGGCGACGACCTCGCCAAGACGCTCGACGGGCTGACCCGCCCGGACCTGCAGGTGCAGATCACCGGGGACGCGAACCGCACCGTGATCGGCGGCGGCGAGCCGTTCGTCGTCGAGGGCACCGTCACCAACGACGGCGGCGCCGAGGCGCGCGACGTCGTCGTCCAGCTCGGCTTCACGCTCGAGGGGGGCTCGACGCTGCTCAGTGGCACGCCCGGGGGCAGCGGCTCCGGGGCGGCCGGCGGCGGTGCGCCCGGGGGCGGCACGGCGGGCGGCTCCGGCACGTCCGGCACGTCCGGCGGCGGGACGTCCGCGGGCGGCACCGCCGACCCGACGAACCCCGAGGACGTGCAGCCGATCGACGTGCCCAAGCCCGTCGTCCGCGTCGGCAACCTCGCCCCGGGCGAGTCCCGCAAGGTCACCTGGCGCGTGCGCGCCGCCCCGGGCCTCGTCGGCAGCAAGCTCGGCCTGAGCATCGCCGGCCGTTCGGAGAACTCGACGGACACCGGCCTGGTCAAGGGCCAGGTCGCGGTCGACGGGGTCAAGAACGTCGCCGAGGCCGGGGCCGTCCTGCGGGGACCGGGCACCGGCGTCGCGCTGCTCGGCGACGGCTTCGCGTCCGGCGAGGGGTCCGACGACTACACGCCCGACACCGACACGCCGCGCGACGGCTGCCACCGCAGCCCGGACGCGCTGTTGACGCAGTTCGGCGGCAAGGGCGTGCGCAACCTCGCGTGCTCGGGCTCGATCCTCGCGGAGGTCGTCGGCCCGCGCCAGCGCGCCGGCGAGGACCGGCAGCCCGCGCAGACCACGGCGCTCGCCGACTCCCAGAAGCGCAGCGGTCCGGCCCAGGCGGCCGTCGTGATGGCGGGCGCGAGCGACGCCGGCATGGGGGCGCTCCTGCGCTCCTGCGCGCTGAGCCGCACGACCTGCACCGACAGCGTGTTGCTCAACGCGCCCTACGACCCGCGCTCGGCGCTGCCGACGAAGCGCTACGTCACCGAGCACCTGGGCGCCGACAGCGGCCTGCGCGGCCGCCTGGTCGGGGCCTACCGGCGGATCGACGAGGTCCTCAACGACGGCTCGGCGGTCAAGCGTCGCGGCCGGGCCGCCCCGATCCTCGTCGTCGGCTATCCGGTGCCGACGCCGTTCTCCGCCCGCACGTGCCGCGCGATGGGGACCTACACCCAGGGCGGCGTGACGTCCTACGCGCTGACGACCGAGGAGATGAGGCTCGTCGCCGAGACGACCGTCCGGCTCAACGGCGTGATCGAGGGGGCGGTCGAATCGGTCCGCCGCAGCGACGGCGTGCCGATCGCGTACGTCCCCGCGGTCGAGATGAGCGACCAGCCGCGCAACACGGTCTGCCACAACGGCCCCAAGGGCGCGGCGACGCAGCCGTACGTCCGTTCGGTGATCAGCCTGACGGGCGCGCGGATCAACGGCGGGGCGCTCGACGACCTCGCCAACCCCGCGGCCGGTCCCGACCCGGGCGACGTCCTGACGAAGCTGCAGGCCCTCGACCCCGTCGCCCGGCGCAGCACCGACGAGATCGGGCATCCCAACGCCGCCGGCCACGACGTCGAGAGCCTGTCGCTGTTGCGCTGGAGCAAGTCGCCCGATGCGCAGCGAGTGGTGAAGGCGGCGGCGACCGCCGGATCTCGCGGCGACGGCCAGACGTCCTGGGCGGTCGGGAAGACGCGGCTCACCGGCTCCGGCACCCCGTCGGTGGAGCGGGCGACGACCTACCCGCTCGCGCTCGCCGGCTTCGCGCCGCGCTCCCGCGTGCGGGTCTCCGTCGCGGACGGCAAGCGGCTCGTCGCCGACGCGCAGGCCGACCCGCAGGGCCGGATCAGCGCGACGATCCCGGTCGAGCGCCAGGTCCCGACCGGCCGCCAGACCCTCGACGTCGACGGCGTCGCCCCGGACGGCAAGGAGCGGGTGATCGAGCAGGGCATCGACGTCCAAGGCCCCTTCAGCCCGCCGTGGCTGCTCGTCGTCCTCGGCGTGTCGGTGCTCGCGTTCGCGATCGGGCTGCTGACCCGGCGCCGGGCGCGGCGGGTGGAGGCGCGGCCGGTGGAGGACGGGGAGGCGGGCTGAGTGAGGTGCGGGGGCGTGGTCAAACGTGCGTCGGAACGACCTCCGGCGAAGGCGCTCGAGCTCCCGGAGCGGCGGAGAACGGGCGCACGCGACGGCCTCGACGTCGTGCAGCACGGCCGGTGCTGCGGGGAAGGCGCGTGATGGCGGTCGTCACAACGACGTCGCGACCGTGGGCAGCACTGATCGGCATCTCCGTCACCGCCGCAGCGGTGCGCATCCCGTTCGTGGGCTCCGGCCTCGGAGCCGACGAAGGCGGCTACGCGGCGATCGCTCGGGCCTGGGCGGACGGTGCGCCGCTCTACTCCGATGCCTGGGTCGACAGGCCGCAGGGGTTGATGGTTGCGTACCGGGGGTTGCTCTCGGTCGCCGATAGCGCCGTGTCCATCAGGGTCGGCGCGGTGCTTGCGGGGGTCGGCATCTCGGTCCTGCTCTACGAGGTCGCCCGACGGTTGAAGAACCGCAGGGCTGGACTCCTCGCGGCATCGGTCTACGCGCTCGTGGGCGTGGCCCCGCAGGTGGAGGGGTTCTCGTTCAACGGCGAGCTGGTGGCCGGCCCTCCGACCGTCGCCGCCATCGCCGCGGCGCTGGCCTGGAACGACGGAGCAGGCCGACGGTGGCTCCCGGCATCCGGCGCCTGCGCTGCGGCAGCCATGCTCTGCAAGCAGTCGGCATTCGACGGGCTGCTCGTCGTGCTGCTCGTGGTGGTGCTCGGCCGGCGTGGGGCCGGAGCACGCCTTCGTGTCGCCGGCGGGGTCGCGCTCGGAGCCGCGCCGCTGTTCGCTGTCGCCGCGCTCCACGGCGCACGCTCGGGATGGTCCGAGTACTGGACCGCGGTCGTGGGCTACCGCTGGGAGGTCTCGCTCACCGCCTCGGACCGCTGGTCGCGTTTCGAACGCTCCGTCGGCCCTGCGTGGCGCGCGCTGCCGGTCGCGTGGGTCCTTGGCGCGGCGACGTTCATCGGAGCGGTGGTGACGCGTAATCGCGCCCTGTTGGTGGCCGTCGCGTGGCTCGTCGCTGCGGCACTCGGCTTCGCGGTCGGCGGGGGTGCTTGGCCGCACTATTACGTGCAACTCCTGCCTCCGCTCTGCCTGGCCGTGGGACTCGTGCTTGCGCCGGTGCGATGGGCGTCGCTCCGGCTCCTCCTCGTCATGGCGGTAGCGGCCCCCGCCCTCGTCTTCGTGGCGCGCACGACGATCGACGGCGACGCGCGTCTGCGTGACCTCCCGTTCGCCGCCACCGCGCGCGCCGATGCGCGTGTCGGCGCCTACCTGCGGTCGCGGACGAGGCCGGACGACACCGTCTACGCGCTCATGACGCACGCCGGGGTGTACTTCCACGCCCGTCGACGAGCAGCGCTTCCGTACCTGTGGGCCGTGCCTCTCCACGCCGTGCCCGGGGGAATGGGCCGGTTGCGCCGCGTGCTCACGAGCCCGAACCGCCCGAAGTTCGTTGTCGTCTACCAGCCCGCCTGGTCGGTCGATCCGACCGGTGAGGTCGGCGCGCTGCTCGGCGACCACTACGCGATCGACCGGGCGGCACCCTTCCGATCTCCCCGAATCCTCCAAGCCATGCCGATCACCCGAAAGCACTCCGATGCCTCGAATCCTTGAACGCCACCTTACTGCGTCCGCCGCCGCCGCTTGCGTGCTGGTCGCCGTCTCGCTCGCAGGATGCGGCGGCGGAGGAGGGACGCCAGAGCGTCTCGTGAAGGCCAACGAGCTCCGCCGGTGCGCAAATGCGGTGGTGGCCGACAAGAAGGAATACGACGAGACGGTGCGCCTGGTGAAGTTGGAAGGCGTCGCGAGCAACGGGCTCATGGGAGTGTCGATTCCGGGCGAGGACGGCGATGGCGGCGCGGCGCTGATCGTGTTCGAGTCGCGTGAGGCGACCAAGCGAGCGTTCTCCCGGATCGTGGACGGTTCGTCGCCGACCGCGGTTCCGGCCGTCGTCAGCCGCGCGAACGTCGTCGTGTTGTCAAACCTCCTGGCGGCGGCGGATTCGACGCGTCACGAAGCGATTGCTCGTGTCCGGCGGCACTTCGACGACGCGGTGTTCGAGCCGTGCATGGGCGGTCCGTCCACGCTCGCGAGCCTCGTCAACACTCCCGGCGACGTCGGGACCGTCACCGACCCGTCCCAGTTCACTTACACCGACAACGTCGGCAACACCGTTCCCGCCGCGCCGTGAGCGTCGGGCCGCGGGCGGGCGGGACGCCGCGCCCGCGGCGGGTTCTTCCGCCGGTCATCGCGGCGGCCGTCGTGGTCGCCTATGTCGCGGCGAGCGGCCGCGTGCCGGTCCGTCCAGTCGACGTCTTCGCCTGGCTCTTGGCAGGCCTGATGCTGGTGAGCGTTCGCCGGCCCCGGGACGCACTTCGCCTCGCGCGGGACTGGCTGCCCCTTCTCGCCTTCCTCCTCGCCTACGCCCTCGCCCGCGGAGCGTCCGACACCGACGTGGCGTCGGCGCACTACGCCGTGCAGGTCGACTTCGACCGGGCGCTCGCGGGCGGGTCGTTGCCGACGCTCTGGTTGCAGCAGGCTCTGGCGGACCCGGGCGTCGTGCGGTGGTACGACTGGTGTGCCTGGGCGACGTACGTCTCCTACTTCGTCGTCCCGTGGGCGGTGCTCGCGGTGCTCTGGCACGGCGACCGCGACCGCTTCCGGCAGCTGCGAAACCGGATCGTGACGCTCGTGGTGCTCGCGTGCGCGGTCTACGCGGCGTATCCCGCGGTGCCTCCGTGGCTCGCGTCGAACCTGGGGCGGATTCCGCCGACGGAGCGGCTGCTCGGTCCGGTGTGGTCCGCGGTGGGGCTCGAGCCGGCGCGGGCGTTGTTCGACACCGGGGGCGACGTGGTCAACCTCGTGGCTGCCGTGCCGTCCCTGCACGCGGCGGTTCCGGCGTTGCTCGCCGCGTGGTCCTGGCGGGCCCACCGCCGTATCGGAGTAGTGGCCGGCTTCTACGCCCTCGCGATGGGCTTCACCCTCGTGTACACGGGAGAGCACTTCGTCTTCGACGTCCTGGTGGGCTGGGCCCTCGGGGCCGGGGTCGGTCTCGTGTCGCCTCACGAGCTGGCTTCCGTCCTCGGCGAACGGCGTCGGCGGTTCGCTCGCGGCTGACGGCTTCGAGCTCGCGCCGGCGTAGCGGGCCGCGACCTGTGGCCTCGCCATCGGCCTGCGGACGAGCCGTCGGGTGCGGCCGTGCGCCGGGCGTCCGGCCCGGCCCGACCGGTCGGCGCGGGGCCCGGCCGCTGCGGGCGGTGGTGGTGGCGTCGCCGGGAGATTGGGCGAGACGGCGGATGGCGGATGCTGCGGGTCGTATCTAGCGTCGGGGGCATGCGACGCGACGCCCTGCGCCCATCGTCACCCGTGATCGGCGGTGCGGTGCGCGCCCTGGTGGTCGGGGCGAGCGTCGCCGCGCTGGTGGGCTGCGGGTCGGGGTCGCCCTCGTCGGGGTCGGCCGGCGGGGCGTTGTCGTCGGCTACGTCGTGCGCGGACTTCCTGGGCGCGCCGGAGTCGCAGAGGCAGGCGTGGTTCGCGAGGGATCTGGAGCGGTACGGCAGCGACGGGTTGAACAACGCGAACGTCACGTCGAACATCGGCGGTGCGTGTGGACAGTTCCCGCAGAGGGATCTCGGGTGGGCCACGCGCTCCGGGGTGCAGAGCGTCGCGGGTCAGACGTACACGGGCCTCGACGCTGCGTCCCGGCCGGAGGGGGCGGACGGGACCGGAACGGCCGGGACGCGGGGCACCGCGTCGACGGAGCGCCCCGAGCCCAGCGCGTCGGTCACGGGCGTGACCGAGACCAAGGCGCTGCTCGCGGGCGTGACGCAGTACGGCACGCTGCTCGGCGCGCCGGACGCGCCCGTCACGATCCACGAGTTCGCGGACGTCAAGTGCCCGGCCTGCCAGCAGTTCGAGGTCAACTCCCAGAAGCAGAACGTCGACGAGCTCGTGAAGAC
>NZ_JBFAPC010000200.1:0-9100 GCF_040675535.1 Patulibacter sp. NPDC049589
GCTCCTGGCGATCGTGGAGGCCTACCGCGTCTGGGCCCTCGATCACCCGGACCTCTACCGCCTGAACATGCGCGGCCGCCTGGACCCCGGCCCGCCGCGAGGTCCCCGTGCAGAGGTCCCGGTCCCCGAACCCCCGAAACGACGGACTCCCATGAGCACCACCGACCGCCTCCAGATCGTGCGCGACTGCTACCGCGCGTACGCCGAGGACGACCGCAGCCTGCTGGAACCGCACATCGCCGGGGACCTCGTGTACTCGGCGCCGCCGGACGTCGGCATCGACCGGGCCACGTACTTCGAGCGGTGCTGGGCCAACCGCGGGCACCTCGCGGGCTTCGCGTTCGTCCGGCTCGTCGAGGTGGATGACGAGGTCCTCGTCACCTACGAGAGCACGCGGACCGACGGCACCCGCTTCCGCAACACCGAGATCCTGCGCTTCGCGGGCGACCAGGTCGACCGCATCGAGGTCTACTTCGGCTGGGAGCTGGAGTAGGTCGCGACACGTCCCGACCCGTGGGAGAGCGCAGACGGTCCGCCGGCTCGACCCGACCGGTCGCCCCGGGGCGCTCCGCCGGCCCGACCCGACCGGTCGCCCCGCGGCGCTCCGCCGGCCCGACCCGTCCCGGCCCCCCGGACGGTCCGCCGGCGCCACCGCCCCGAGGTCCCGCCCGCCCGACCCGGCGGGCGGGTCCCGCTCACGGGAACAGCACGCCCGTCCAGCCGATCGTCGCGATGCCCGTCGCGTCCGCGCCGCGGGTCAGCAGCCGGCCCGTCGCCGGGTCGTAGGCGGGCGAGAGGTACGTGTCCTGGGGGTCGGTCCCGAGGCGCCGCGTGACGGTGCTGCCGCCGGCGATCGGCGTCCGGGTGACCATCGGGCCGCCGTCGTCGCGGTCCGCGACCGTGACCAGCGCGTCCCGCGCCTGCGTGAAGCCCGCCGCGGCGACGTGGAGGTACCCGCCGTCGGACGCGTAGGTGAGACCGGCGCGCCGCCAGGTGCCACGCGGCGTCCCGAACGCCCACTCCTCCCGGGCGAAGACCCCGCCGTCGTGGACGCTGCGCACCGTCTCGACGGCCACGCGGTCGCGGTCGGCGAGGACGTCGGCCCAGGCCTCGCCGCGCCGTGAGGTCCGGACCCTCGTCGCCCGGCCGATCGACGTCCCCGTGAGCGTCGCGCGCCACAGGCTCGAGGTGCGGGTCCCCGTGGTCTTCGCCGGATGCAGCGTGTAGTAGTAGCGGCCCGCGTCGATGCCGACGCCACCGACCACCAGGCCCTGGCGGGTGCTCGAGATCGTGCGGATCGCCCCGGTGTCCAGGCGCACCAGGCGCAGCTGGGTCGTCCCGTCCGGCCGGCGGGTCGCGACGACCGCCACCGGCACCCCGTCCTTGGCGGTGCCGACCTCGAGCTGCGTCAGGCCCGAGAGCGCCACCCCGGGCAGCGAGGCCACCGGCGTCGCCGCCCCGTCCTTCACCGTCGACAGCGTGACCGGGTGGTCCGCCGCGCCCTCGGAGGACTGGACGGCCATCACGGTCTGGCGGTTGCCGACCGCGGCGACCACCACGGGACGGCCGATCGCGGTCTGGAGCGGCTGCTCGACGGTCACGGATCCCGCCGCACCCGGCCCGGCGGCACCGGCCGCGGTCGCCGGGGCGGCGGCGGTCAGCGCGGCGAGGACGACGACGGCCGACGCGGCGTGGCGGCGGGTCGGGGCGGCGATGCGGGGGGACATGCCGGTAGGAACCCGGCCCGGCACGAGAAGTTGCACGCACCAAGGGTCCGGGACGCCGCGGCGCGGCCTGCGGGGAGGATCGCCCCGGCGCCGATGAGCGGTCGACGGCGGCGGACCCGACCCTCGGGGCCCGTGCGCGGGACCACCACCGCCGACGCGCTGCCCACGGCCGAGGCGCCCTACGCGTCGCCGACGCGCGCGAAGCGCGGGACGGTCACGCCGTCGACCACCACGGTCTCGACGAACATCGCCTTCGGCCGCACCCACAGGCCGCGCTCGCCGTAGAGGGCGCGGTAGACGACGAGGACCTCCTCGGTCTCGCTGTGGCGCGCCTCGGAGAGGACCTCGTACTCGGGGCCCTTGTAGTGGCGGTAGCGGCCGGGGACGACCGCGTCCTCGGACGGCGGGGCGCTCGCCGGGCCGACCCCGATGGCAGGGTCCTGCCCCGCCACGTCGCCCCGCTCCCCGTCGACCACCACGGTTCAGACCGTCGTCTTGACGAGCTGCTGGTCGGGGTCGATCCCCCACCGCCGCGCGGCCTGGAGCTCGGGCGTGCCGATCGCCCAGGCGTCGGGCTGCTCCTCGCCCTCGAAGACCGGGGAGGCGCCCTTCAGCGCCATCGAGCCCGAGTTGTCCCCCAGGTGCGTGATGCGGTCGATCTCGATCTTCGACAGGCGGATCTCGGCCGGCAGCGCGGCGAGCTCCGACTTCTTGCCGGCGATCGGCTTCGGCGCGACGTCCAGGCTGCCGGGCAGCTCCTGGATCAGCGTCGGCACGACGCACGCGACGGCCGGCTGGGCCAGCGCCCACTGGGCGGCGGTCTGCATCGGCGTCAGGCCGCGGGCCTTGCCGATCGCGGCGACCTTGTCGACGATCGAGAGCCCGCGCTGCACCCAGCCGTCGGGCCGGTAGCGGCGGTGGTCGTGGTCCCCCATCGGCGTGTCGGCGCGCAGGTCGCCCCAGAAGATGCCGCCGTAGTCGACGACGCGCGTGAGGACGTCGACCTCGTGCTGCTCGCAGGCCTCGAGGACCAGGCGGCCCGGCCACGGCTCGAGCGGGCCGAGGATGACCATCGCCCAGTCGATGCGGTCGCCGAAGCGCTCCAGGCAGCTCAGGATGTCGAGCGTGAAGCCGTTGGCGGGCCCGGGAGCGATGCCGATCGCGTCGGTCAGGCCGTCGTCCTTCAGCGCCTGCATCGCGTCCCAGACGACCTCGGACGTGTAGCCGATGCGGTCGGGGTTGTGGAGCATCAGGAGGTCGAAGCGCTCCGTCCCACAACGCTCCAGGCTCGCCTCGGTCGCGCGGCGCAGGTAGTCCGCGTAGCCGTCCGGGCCGCGCAGCCCCGGGTCGGTGAAGCGCGGGAAGCCCTTCGCGCCGCGGCGCTCGCCGTCGACGAAGTCGTGGCCGACCGCTCCGACGATCCGGACCTCGGAGCGCGGCACGTCCGCCGTCGCCCGGGCGACCAGCCGGTCGGACTCCCCGGTGCCGTACACGTCGGCCGTGACGATCGTGCGCAGCCGGCCCTCGGGACGCAGCAGGTCCACCAGCTCGTCCTCGGTGAGCTCCTGCCCGTAGTGCATGAACCGCCCACCGCTCCAGGCGCCGAGCGCCGCATGTCCCAAGTCGACCATGGAGGGAGGGTACGGCGCGGGCGCCGCGCGGTGCCGTGCGCGGCCCGTCACCACCTGCGCCGCACCGCCGTCCCGGGGGCGGCGGAACGCGTCGCGCGCCGGAACGGCATGCTTACGCGTCATGCGTCGGATCCAGTACTTCGAGGCGGGGGACGCGGTACGCGGCTGGGGCGTGCTCGGCGTCGTCATCGCCCACTGCGCGACGGCCGCGCTGTTCGCCGCGGCGCTGGCCGACCCCGACCCGACCCGGCTGCAGACGCTCGCCGCCACCGGCGACATCGGCTGGGAGCACCTGTTCAACAACCGGCAGATCGGCGCGGGGATCTTCTCCGTGCAGATCGTCGTCTACCTGTTCTTCGGGCTCTCGGCGTACCTGCTGTCGCGGCCCTACATCGCCTACGCCCTCGGCACGTCGAAGAAGGCCCCGCCGCTCGGACGCTACATCCGGCATCGCTTCGGACGGGTCGTCCCGGTCTTCTGGTTCATGATCGTCGTGACGATCATCCAGTTCGGCCTCAACGGGACGAAGGCGATCGACATGATCGCGACGTTCGCGCTCGGCCAGTACTGGACGTCGGCGCCGTTCAACGTCCACCTCAGCCAGGCGTGGACGCTGAACGTCGAGGCCGTCTTCTACATCGCACTGCCGATCCTGGCGTGCGCCGGCATCTGGATCTACTCCCGTGGCGGGCGCTGGCGCGGCCCGCTCTCGCTGCTGCCGATCGCCCTGGTCTGCATCCCGGCCTGGCTGCTGGCGACGACGTGGCTGCCGGACACGACCGTCCCGTCGCAGTCGCCGATCGGCGGGCTCATCACGTTCGTGCCGGGCGTCCTGATCGCGGTCGTCGAGGCCCGCTGGGGCGACCGGATCGGCAAGGCCCGCTGGGCGGCGCCGCTCGCCATCCTCATGGTCGTCGTCGGCCTCGTCTTCAACTACAAGCAGATGAGCCTCGCGCAGTCCGGCTCGATCGCGGAGCGCAACTACCTGACGATCGCGGCGGGCCTCGTCCTCGGCGGCCTGATCCTCTGGCAGGCGACCGAGCGCCCGACGTGGCGGATCCTGCGGTGGCGCCCGATCCACTGGGTCGGCGAGCGCTCCTTCTCCATCTACATCAGCCACGGCGCGATCATCTACGAGGTGCGGGACTTCGGCGAGGGCCGCGCGACCGCGGGCGGGCACTTCCTGCAGCTCGCGGTGCTCGTGGTGCCGCTGGCGCTCCTGGTCGGCGCCCTGCTGTTCAAGTTCGTCGAGCGGCCCGCGTTCCGGTACTCCCGCGGCGAGCGCCCGCTGTTCCGCGAGGGCCCGGTCGTCCGCATCGGCGCCGCGGCCCCGACCGTCGGGACGACACCCGACGCCGCGCCCGGCGAGGAGCCCGTGGCCGCCGAGCCCCACGGCCAGCCGCCCGTCGCGTCCGACGTCGCCCCGAGCGGAGGTGCCCGATGAGCGCGACGGAGACGCCGGACCAGGCCACGACGGCGGGCGCCGAGACGCCTGCCCCGCCGCAGACGCCCGAGCGCCCGGCGTGGCGCCGCCCCTGGTACGGCGGCGACGGGGCCCGCGGCCTCGGCGCGCTGCTCGTCTTCTGCGCCCACGTCGCGACAGCCGAGCAGTCGTACCTCGCCGCGCACTGGACCGACCTGCCCGGCCGCGACCTCTACGGGCTGTTCGGCGGCGAGGTCGGCTGGCGCACGGTCTTCGCGCCCGCGCGCCTGGTCAACCTCTTCTTCGCGTTCTCCGCGTACCTGCTGGCCCGGCCGTTCATCGCCTGGGCGCTCGGGCGGACGACGCGCCCGGGGACGATCAAGTTCTACGTGCGCCGGGTGCTGCGGATCATGCCCGCGTTCTGGGCGGTCTGCGGACTCCTGGTGCTGTGGCTGGTGGTCCTGAAGGGGGCCGACACGGACCTCGTCGCGTCGCTGAAGACGGCGCTGCTGCTGGACGGCGGGCTCGCGCACGCGGGATTCCAGCACAGCTGGACGGTGCCGCTCGCGCCGGCGTGGACGGTCCGCGTCGAGGTGCTCGGCTACCTGATGCTGCCGTTCGTGGCGTGGGGCTGGTTCTGGGCGACCCGGCGGTGGGGCTTCCGCGGCCTGACCGGCGGCATGCTCGTGCTGCTCGTGATCGCGATGATCTTCCGCTTCGCGACCGTGCAGACGGACGACGGCCCGGGCGTCCTGCAGTGGCTCTTCCTGCCGGGGCTGACCGTGGCCGTGGTCGAGGCGTACGACCCGCTGCGCGAGTGGATCGCCCGGCGCGGACGCGGGATCACCCTGTGGGCGCTGCTCGCGTCGTTCCTGATCCTGTGCGGGTCGGAGCCCGCGTCGGCGAGCCTCATCACGCACCTCGTCGACAACCTCCACATCCCCGCGGACGCGTCCGTCGAGGAGCACTTCCGCGAGGCCGGGAACGCCCTGCGCTGGGGCAACGCGCTCGGCGTCCCGATGCAGTTCGTCGGCGCCACCGGGATGCTCCTCTGCTTCGTCGCCCTGGAGTGGCAGGGCGGCCGCCCGCCGCTCGGCCTCGATCGCAAGATCCCCCGCTGGTTCGGCGAGCGCTCGTACTCGTTCTACCTCGTCCACTTCGCCGTCCTGGGCGGCCTGCTCCCGCACGTCCTGCCGAGCCAGAAGGGCTACATCGGCCTGATCGCCCTCGGCGTCTGCGCGTTCGCGGTCTCCCTCGCCCTGACGGTCGTCCTCTTCCGCTTCGTCGAGATGCCGGGGATGCTCCTGGCCTCCCGCCTCACCGGCCGCCGCCCACCCGGCCCGCTCGCGGTGTCGCAGCCCGTGGCCACGCAGGCCTGGCGCGCGGAGATCCAGCGGACGGAGGCCGGGAGCGCGAAGGACGACGGCGGGACCGCGGCAGGCGTCGCGGGACCGGACGCCGCCGTCGGTGCCGGGGCGGACGGCGGGCCGGATTCGGAGCGTCCCGGGGACGCGGGCAGCACGCCGCCCTCGGGCTGAGGCCGCCGCCCTCCGCCGTCAGCGCGTCCCGGCGCCGGGCGTGTGCACGAGGAAGCCGTCCACGTACTCGCCCGTACCGGGCATCGGGCACTCCCCGGTCGACGGGCCGACCGCGACCGTGCGGCCCGCCGCGAGGCCGGCCTGGAGATCGGCGCACGTCGGCACGAGGCGCCCGCCCGGCCGGCCGTAGGCGCCGAGCGAGAACGCCGGCACGCCGCCCGTGGCCAGCACGACCTGGTCCGGCGACGGCGTCGAGGCGGTGTCGACCGCCGTGGCGTGGCGGCCCCAGAAGCCCGGCGTCGACCACAGGACGGCCCCGGCGAGCGCGACGACCACGACCGCCGACGCCACCCGCGGCGGGGCCGGCAGGCGGGTCAGGAACGGGACGGCGCGGCGCCCGTCGATCAGCAGCACCGCGAGCAGGCCCGCGGCGACGCCCAGCGCGATCGCCGCGTGGCCGAGCGGCACCTCGTCGACGGCCTCCCGTGCCCCGGTGTAGGTCGACGCGATCACGAGCTGCGCGACGACGGTGGCGAGGACCGCCAGACCGAGCACCGCGGGCCAGCGACGCCGGCCGCCGATCGCCGTCGACGCCCCGGCCCAGGCCGCGGCGGCCAGCAGGATCCAGCACGGCATCAGGTAGCGCGTGGCGCCGGCGGCGAGGTACGGATCGGTGTCGATCGCCGTCGCGGGCGCGAAGCCCCACGCGACCGCGCCGAGCAGCCCGCAGATCGCCGTGGCCCGCAGGGCGCCGCGACCGCGGACCACCACCGCGAGGGCCGCGAGGCCGAGGATCGGCACGGTCCAGGCGAGCTGCAGGTAGACGTCGCCGCCGGCGCGCAGCGTGTGCAGCGGCTGGTCGACGAAGCGCGTCTTGAAGGGCACGAGCGCGGGCGGCAGCGGGTCGCCGGAGGAGCTCGCGAGCAGCGGCCACCCCGGGTTGCCGTGGAGGACGAGGTTGCGGGTCAGCCACGCGAGCCCGCAGAGGCCCGCGGCGGCGACCAGCAGCAGCCACAGCGGCTGCCGGCGGAGCGTCGTCAGCAGCGCGCCGCGGACCCGCCAGGCCAGGAGCAGGAAGAGCAGGCCGCCGCAGGCCGCGGTCGTCTTGACGCCGAGGCCCATGAGGACGGCGCAGAGCCCGAGCAGCAGCCCCGGGACGGCGTCCTCGGGCACGTCGCGGCCGCGGACCGCCGCGTCCACCAGCAGCGCCGCGCCGCAGGCCAGCAGCGCCGCGCCCGGCAGGTCGGTCGCGACGCCGCCCGCCTGCGCGAGGAACGGAAGCGCGGCCACCGACGACGCGACGGCGCCCCAGGCCGCGATCTCGCTGCCGCCGAGCCGACGCGTCAGGGTCCAGACGCCGACCACCGCGACGCCGAGCGCGGCGGGGGTCACGAGGACGGACACGACCGTCGCGCCCGTGACGGTCATCGCCCAGGTGATCGAGACCTCGACGCCGACGGGGTAGGCCTCGACGGGCAGGCCGGTGACGATCGACGGCAGGCTCGCGACCCGCCCGTCGCCCAGCCACGCCGCGGGGATCGCCAGGTGGTACAGCAGGCCGTCGAACCCGATGGCGGGACGGGCGATCGACAGGATCGACAGGAGCAGGACGAGGAGCCCGACGACGGCCACCAGGCGCCGCTCGTCGGGGGCCAGCGGCGGCGACGCGGTCCGCGGCACGCGCCAGAGCACGAGCCCGGCCGCCACGGCGACGACCACCGCCCCGGTGACCGCGACCCCCGGGCCGCCCGGGACGGCCGCGGCCAGCCCGCCGAGCTGCGCGCCCAGCCAGGTCAGCGCGACGGCGGCCAGTCCGCGCGTGATCGGCGGCGCGACCAGCCGGCCGGCGAGCCGCCACGAGGCGGCGCCCAGCGCGATCACGATCGCGAGCCCCGCGGCCGTGTGCAGCCACCAGGGCATGGTCAGCGGCGGGGGCGGCGGCCGACGGCCACGAGGTCCAGGCTGGCGTCGAGATCGTCGTCCCCGAGGCGGAAGTCGTCGACGTCGATCGCGGCCGCCAGCGGCGTGGTGCGCCGGCGGGTGATCGTCAGCGCGGTGTCGTAGGCGCAGCGCAGCACGACGCGCGGCACGCGGTGGCGGATCCCGAGCGGATCCAGCCCGAGGATCTTGTCCATCCGCTCCTTCTCGCCCGCCTGGAACTCCAGGTAGCGCGGGGAGCCGTGCAGTCCGAGGATCTCGACCTCGTGGAACGACGGGGCGACGAGCGCCCGCAGCTGCTCCACGTCGTACTCGACCTCGTGGTACGGGTCGACGATCTCGTCGGGGCGCGCGAAGGTCAGGCGATTCGGCGTGACGAACACGGCGACGCCGTCGTCCTGCAGCACCCGCGCGGTCGCCTCGACGGCGCGCTCGGCCGCCGTGACGTGCTCGATGGAGTGGACCGCCACGACCGACGCGAAGCGCCCGTCCCACGCCGCGGGCAGGGCGCGCATGTCGTGGACCTCGGTCGGCCGCTCCTGGCCGGCGAGCGCCTCGGCGCTGACGTCCACGCCGAACGTCGGACGCGGGTCGAGCTCGCGGAAGGAGTGGCCGACGCCGCAGCCGAGGTCGAGGACCTCGCCGTCGGGCAGCAGCGGGGCGATCCCCCGGTAGGCGGCGACGTGGCGTTGGTAGGTCGGGTTGAACGCGCCGGCCGGCGACGTGACGCGTTCTCCCGTGACGAGGGGGCCAGGCACGATCGCGGATGCTACCGCCGCCCGGCCGGTCGACCGCGGGCCCCCGCGGCACGCCCCGGCCCGCGCCGAGGCCGGACGGCTGACG
>NZ_JBFAPC010000201.1:0-8994 GCF_040675535.1 Patulibacter sp. NPDC049589
CTCAGATCGCGTCCGGGTTGCAGGCTGCGCCGGTCAGGTCCGCCATCCCCGAGCTCTTCCACTTCTGGCAGAAGAGCTGCTTGTTCTCCGTCGCGCCTCGTCGTGCAGACCGCCGAGGAGGCCGCGGCCCAGGAGCGCGCCCCGCTCCTGGTGCTGGGGCCGTTGCAAGAGCTGCTCGACGCCGCGGGGATCGGCTCCGGACCGATCGCGGCGCGGATGATCGGCGACGGGCACAGCAACATCACGTACCTCCTGTCGCGCACCGGAGCGGACGTCGTGCTGCGCCGTCCCCCGCGGCCGCCGCTGCCGCCGAGCGCCCACGACGTGGCCCGCGAGGCGCGGCTGTTGCAGGCGCTGGAGTCCCAGCCGGTCCGCACGCCGCGGGTCCTGCTCCTGCACGAGGACGAGGCGCTGCTCGGCGTGCCGTTCTACGTGATGGAGCAGGTCCACGGCGACGTCATCGGCGAGACCCTGCCCGAGCGGTTCGCGCCGCCCGCCGCCCGCCGGGCGCTGGTCGACGAGCTCGTCGACGCGCTGGTCGAGCTGCACGCCGTCGACTGGCGGGCCGCCGGCCTGGAGTGGTTCGGCAAGGGCGACCACGGCTACCTCGAGCGCCAGCTCCGGCGCTTCGCCGGGCTCTGGGACCTCAACCGCACGCGCGAGCTCGCCGAGGTCGACGAGCTCCTGGCCTGGCTGACCGCCAACCGTCCCGAGCAGACCGAGTCGACCCTCGTCCACGGCGACTACCGGATGGGCAACGTCATGTACGGCCCCGCCGCCGACCCGCCCCGCCTGTCCGCGATCTTCGACTGGGAGCTCGCGACGATCGGCGACCCGCTCGCCGACGTCGGCTACCTGACCGCGAACTACGCGGCCGCCGGCATCGACTCCGGGCCGCTCGCGTCGATGTCGTCCGTGACCGCGGAGCCGGGCTTCCCGTCCCGGCAGGACATCGTCGACCGCTACGCCGAGCGCTCCGGGCGCGACGCCTCCGACGTCCGCTGGCACCAGGTGCTGGCGGGCTGGAAGGCCTGCGTCTTCCTCGAGGGCTCCTACAAGCGCCACCTGGCCGGCGCGGGCGACGACCCGTTCTTCGCGTCGCTGGGCACCGTGATCCCGGAGATCGCGCGCTACTCGCTGGCGATCGCCCACCGGGAGGACGCATGAGCTCCGCGGCCGGTTCCGCGGGCGGCGCGGTCGCCCCGGTCGCCGCGGACGGCGCCGCGCCGGCGGGCCTCGTGCCCCCGCGCGGCCTCCTCATCGACTTCGGCGGCGTGCTGACGACGAGCGTGTTCGACGCCTTCGACGCGTTCGCGGTCGCCGAGGGCCTCGAGCCCGGCGCGATCTCCAGCCTGTTTCGCACCGACGCCGAGGCCCGGCAGCTGCTGATCGACATCGAGGCCGGCGCGATCGACACCGTCGCCTTCGGCCCGCCGTTCGCGGTCCGCGCGGGCCTGGCCCCCGACCGCGCGGAAGGGGTCGTCCACCGGATGTTCGCCGCGTTGCAGCCCGACGAGGCGATGGGCCGGATGGTCCGCGCCGCCCGCGCCGCGGGGATCCGCACGGGGCTCGTCTCGAACTCCTGGGGCGACGGGATGTCCTACGACCCCGTCCTGCTCGCGGAGGCCTTCGACGCGGTGGTCCTCAGCCACGAGGAGCGGGTCCGCAAGCCCGCGCCGGAGATCTTCCTGACCGGCGCGGCCCGCATCGGCCTGGAACCGTCGGAGTGCGTGTTCGTCGACGACCTGCCGTTCAACCTCGCGCCGGCCGAGGAGCTCGGGATGCGGACGGTCCGCCACCGCTCGGCGGAGGAGACGATCCCGCAGCTCGAGGCGCTCTTCGGGGTGCCGCTGCGCTAGCGCGGCGGCGATGGCCGCGAGGCCGCGGCCGCCTGACCGGCACAGGCGGGCGAACGTGCCGAACCCCATCGGGTCCCGCCCGTCCCCGGACCGACGGCCGGGACGAGCGGACGCTCGTCGCATCCTCCCCCGGGGCGAGCCCTCAGTCCCGCGCGCCGCGCCCGTAGAAGAGGCGCGTGATGCGGCCCAGGAGCTTGTAGCCGCGCCCGGTGTAGGGGTAGACCTGCGGCTCCCTCTTCAGGTGGTACTTGGAGAGGATCAGCGTCTGCGAGTTCGTGTACTTGCGGATGCCCGGGGCGCCGTGGCGGGCGCCGAGGCCGGAGTCCTTCCAGCCGCCCATCGGGGCCTCGAGCGCCGTGTAGCCGATCAGCGCGTCGTTGACGTGGACCGAGCCGGCCTGGATCCGGCGCGCGATCTGCTCGCCCTTCTCCATGTCCCTCGTGAAGACCGACGCCATCAGGCCGTAGGGGCTGTCGTTGGCCAGGCGGATGGCCTCCTCGACGTCGGCCACCTTCATGATCGGCAGGGTCGGCCCGAAGGTCTCCTCCGTCATGCACTCCATGGTGTGGTCGACGTTCGTCAGGACCGTCGGCGGGTACCACCAGCCGGCGCGGTCCGGGTCGGGGTGGCCGCCCGCGACGATCGTCGCGCCCTTCGCGACCGCGTCGTCGACGTGCTCGGTCACCGTGGCGACCTGGCTCTCGATCGTCAGCGCGCCGACCTCGGTCGTGCCCGGGCCGGTCGGCCGGTCGTTGCGCAGCTTCGCGGCCTTCTTGGCGACCTTCGCGACGAACTCGTCGTACGCCGGCGCCTCGACGTACACGCGCTCGACCGAGATGCAGGTCTGGCCCGTGTTGAACATCGAGTAGTAGAGCGCGTGGTTGGCGGCGCGCTCCAGGTCGGCGTCGGCGCAGACGATGAACGGGTCCTTGCCGCCGAGCTCCAGCGAGCAGGGGATCAGGCGCTCGCCGGCGCGGGCGCCGATGCGGCGGCCGACCGGGGTCGACCCGGTGAACATGATCATGTCGACGACGTCGACGATCGCCTCGCCGAGGACCGACCCTCGGCCGGTGAGCACCTGCATGACGCCGTCGGGCAGGCCGCACTCCTTGAGCACGCGGGCCATCAGCAGCGACGTCAGCGGCGTCTTCTCGGCGGGCTTCAGCAGCACGCTGTTGCCGGCCATCAGCGCCGGGATGCAGTCGCCGAAGCCGTTGGTGAACGGGTAGTTCCACGGCGCGATCACGCCGACCAGGCCGAGCGGCGCGTGCCGCGTGAGGACCTTCTTGCCCTTCAGGAGCGGCGAGCTGACCTTGATCCGCTCGTCCGCCAGCAGGTCGGCGGCGTGGTCGGCCCAGTGCCCGAACGCGGCGGCGGCGTACATGACCTCGGCGGCCTGGGCGTCCTCCCAGGCCTTGCCGGTCTCCGACACGATCGTGGCGATCAGCTCGTCGGCGTGGTCGGTCACCCACTTCTGCGCGCGGCGCATGACGCGGGCGCGGCCCTCGAAGCCCAGGGCCTCCCACGCGGGCTGGACGGCGCGGCCGCGGGCGGCGGCGACGGCGGCGGCCTCGGCCCCGAGCTCGTCGACCCACGCGATCGTCTGGCCGGTGGCCGGATCGATCACGGCCTTCTGGACGGGCGTGCCGTCCGTGGAGGGGGCGGCCGTGGCCGCCGCGTCCGCCGTCTTCGGCGCCTGCTCCTGCGTGCTCATACGACCGACCCTACCGCGCGTAGCCTCCCGGCGCGAGCAAAGGTGACGTTGGTGTCACGTTCCTGTCGGGTCGGACGCTTCGGGGGCGGGGGCCCCTGCGGACGCGGCGTCCGTCCGGCAACGACGAGGGCCCGCCGGTCGGCGGGCCCTCGTCCTGCTGCTGCGACGCCGGAGCGCCGCGGGAGAGCGGGGTCGCTCAGCCCTCGATCTTGATCGTGCGGATCTCGATCGGCGTGACGGGGCGGTCGCCCGCGGCGGTCGGCGTGGTGCCGATGCGCTGGACGACGTCCTCGCCGCCGACGACCTGGCCGAAGGCGGTGTGCTTGCCGTCGAGCCACGGGGTGGCGTCGGCGGTGACGATGAAGAACTGCGAGCCGTTGGTGTTCGGGCCGGCGTTCGCCATCGCGAGCGTGCCGCGGACGATCTTGTGCTCGTTGATCTCGTCCTCGAACTCGTAGCCCGGGCCGCCGGTGCCGGTGCCCTGAGGACACCCGCCCTGGATCATGAAGTCCGCGATGACGCGGTGGAAGATCAGGCCGTCGTAGAAGCCCTTCCCGGCCAGGTCCTTGAAGTTCTGGACGGTCTTCGGCGCGTCGGCGTCGAACAGCTCGAAGACGACGTCGCCCTCGCTGGTGCTGATGGTGGCGGTGCTCACTGGGCTCCTCCAGGGGTCGGTGTGGAAACCTCGAAGCGGACCCTAACGACCCGCCGTCGCAGGCGGGTCGCGCGCCACACCCGGCCGGCGGTCGACCCTCGGCGGGGTCCGGCGGACGGACTCGCGGCGCGCGGACCCGCGGAGGGGCCGGACGATCCGCGGGACCGGGGTCAGCGCGCGGCGGTGAACTCGTCGATCTCGGCGGACGCCGGCGTGCCGGGCACGACGGTGAACAGCACGAGGACGTGGCGGTACTTCGTCTTCGCGCCCGAGACGGCCTTCAGCGGCACCTTGTTCTTGCCGTCCTTGAGCGTCGTCTCGCTCGCGATCGTGTCCCAGCCGTTGTCCAGGACGTCCGGCGGCAGCGCACTCTTGGACGTGCCCAGGATCTTGACCTTCACGCCGGCGGTGCCGGTGGCGATCGTCAGCGTCTTCAGCGTCGTCGCGTCGTCGAAGTCGAGGACGTAGCCGAGGCCGCCGGTCGAGCCGTCCTTGAGCGTGATCGTCCAGGCGGTCTTCGCGTTGCCGTCGATCGCGTTCTTCTCCTCGCCGGTGTCGGTGGCGAGGCTGTCGGGGTCGTAGATCGAGCCCTGGCCGGCCGCGAAGGTGATCGGGCCGGACGGGGTGTCGTCGGTCGTCGTCGTGGAGCCGGAGCCCGAGCCCGACGAGCCGGAACCGCTACTGCCGGAACCGCTGGACCCGGAGCCCGACGAGCCGGAGCCGGACGAGCCGCTCGAGCCCGAGCCCGACGAGCCGGAGCCGCTGCTGCCGGACCCGGAGCTGCCGCTGTCCGGCGTCGCGTCGCTGGTGCCCGAGCCGCTGGAGGCCGGCGGCGTGGCGGGCGGGGGCGTCGTCGTCTTGGTCGTCGTGGACGGCGTGGTCGGCGTCGTCGTGACGGGCGGGGCGACCGGGGCCACGGGGGCCGCCGGGGCCGTCGTCACGGGCGCCTGGGCGACGGGCGCGCCGGTGGTCGCCGCGGGGACGTTGGCCGCCGAGCGGGCGTCGCCGCGCAGCGCCGCGTAGGACGCCGCCGCCGCGCCGCCGGCGAGCAGGACGGCGAGCGCCACGACGAGGCTCGCGGCACGCAGGCCCGGCAGCCGCTGGCTGGTCTCGGTCATCCGCACGCCGCAGTTCAGGCACCACTCCTGGTCCGCCGCGCAGACCGTGCCGCAGCGGTCGCAGACGCGCACCATGTTCGCCGACGTGGGGTCGGTCGTCCCTTGGGGCTGCTGCTCCGGTGGCGTGCTCACGTCGGGAATGCTAGCGACCGGGTGCGGCCCGGTGCGCCGGTGCTGGGCGCCGCGGACGACGTAGACGAGGACGGCCCGTCGAGCGCGGACGCGCCACGTGCGCGGGCGGCGCGGACGCCGCTCGCGAGGCCGACCGACGTCCCTCGACCCCGCGCAGGATCCTCGCCGGGCCGAGCGGCCCGCGGACGCTCAGTCGGCGAGCAGGATCTCGGCGCGGACCGGGCCGCCGGCGGCGTTGATCGCCTCGACCGCGTCGGCGGCGCCGGACGCGGGGACCGTCGCGAGCGAGAAGTGCTCCAGGACGGAGACGTCGCGGACGGCCTCGCCGTCCAGGCCCGTGGCGGAGGTGATCGCCTCGACGAGATCGCGGATCGCGAGGTCGTCGGCCGTGCCCGGGACGAGCACCAGGCGCGTGCCCGGCTCGTCGGCGTCGTGGTGGATCTGCGGCTTGCGGCCACGGCGCGGCTTCTGGCGGCGGCGGGGCTCCTCGTCGGCCTCGGGCTCCGGGGCGGGGACGTCCGCCGGGGCGCCGGCGACGGCGGGGCCGGCCTCGGCCACGACGTCCGCCGGCGACTCCTCGACGACCGCGGCCGGGGCCTCCTCGACCTCGGCCGGGGCCTCCCCCGCGGCCTTGCGCAGGGCGGCGGCGTGCTTGTCACCCGTCGGCGTCGTCGCGCCGGCGGCCCAGGGGGTCATCGGGATGCCGACGTGCTCCTCGATCGCCTCGCGCTCGCGGCCCTGCTTCGGCTCGACGAACGTGATCGCGCGGCCGGTGGCGCCGGCGCGGCCCGTGCGGCCGATGCGGTGGACGTAGGTGTCCGGCGAGCGCGGGACGTCGAAGTTGACGACGTGGGTGACCGTGGAGATGTCGAGGCCGCGGGCCGCGACGTCGGTGGCGACGAGGATCGGCACGCGGCCGCCCTTGAACGCCAGCATCACGCCGTCGCGCTGGCCCTGCGAGAGGTCGCCGTGCAGCGCGCGGACGTTGTTGCCGCGGTCCTTCAGCAGGCGGAAGAGCCGGTCGGTGCCGATCTTGGTGCGGCAGAAGACGATGGCCTGACGCGGGCGCTCGGCGGCGATGACCTCGGCCAGCATCTCGGGCTTGTCCTTCGACGCGACCTCGACGTAGAACTGCTCGACGCTGTCGACCGTCAGCGAGTCCGACTTGACCTTCACGTGCTCGGGCTCGTAGAGGAAGTTGTCCGCGAGCTTGCGGATCGGCGGCGCCATCGTGGCCGAGAACAGCGCCGTCTGGCGGCCGGACGGGGTGCGGCGGAGGATCTTCTCGACGTCGTCGAGGAAGCCGAGGTCGAGCATCTCGTCGGCCTCGTCGAGGACGACGAAGCGACACGACGAGAGCTGGAGTGCGCCGCGATCGATCAGGTCCAGGACGCGGCCGACGGTGCCGACGACGACGTGGGCGCCGGAGCGCAGGCGAGAGATCTGCTCGCGGATCGGGGCGCCGCCGAACGTCGCGACGACCTCGACGCCCTTGCGCGCGCCGAAGCCGCGGATCGCCTGCGTGACCTGGATGCAGAGCTCGCGGGTCGGCGTCAGGACGAGGGCCTGCGTGTCGCTGCTCGTCGGATCGACGTACTCGATGATCGGCACGCCGAAGGCGGCGGTCTTGCCGGAGCCCGTCTGGGCCTGGCCGATCACGTCGCGCCCCTCGAGCATCGGGGGGATCCCCTGCTCCTGGATCGGGCTCGGCTTCTCGTAGCCGATGTCCCGCAGCGCCTCGAGGACGGGCTCGGAGAGGCGGAGATCGGCGAACGCGGTCATCAACCGTGGATCCTAGGGCGTACCGGGGTCCCGCACGGGCCGCCTGCGTGCCGGAAGCCCATCGGGGGTACGCAGCGCTGCCGCACGGAGCACGGCACCCCGCCGGGGGCCGCCCCCCGCGCGTCCGTGAGAAGGGCGTGAGAGCGACGCTGCGACAGGCCGCGCCGCGCCTAGTGTCGGGGCATGGTCCCCCGCCGCGTCCCGCCATACCGTCCCCGCGTCCTGCGCGCGACCGCCGCCGCGGTGGTCGTGGCGGTCGGCGCGCTCGGGCTCGCGTCCGCGGCGCCGGCGGCGAGCACGAAGGCCGTCCCGGGCGCGAGCAACCACCGACTGACCCTGACGACGCCGGAGTCCGCGGCGGTGCGGCGACTCGACGGGATCCTCCCCCACGCCTCGGTGGGCGAGGTCCTCGGGTCCGGGAACCGCCAGGCGTCCGCGATCCCGGCGCTGGCCCCGCCGCGCCAGGCCGGCGGGTTCCAGAACGGGTTCCGCTTCGCGTCCGACGACACCTCGACGACCAAGTTCTTCCCGCAGGGCATCACCGGGACCGCGGACGCGTCGGCCACCGGCCTCGTCGACGGTCGCAAGGCGCTGCTGGTCAGCTGGTACGCCCGGAACCCCAAGACGAAGAAGGGCACCGTTCCCCCGGGCGTCCGCGTCTCCTTCATCGGCGCCGAGAAGCTGACGGCAGCCAAGTACCGTCACGTCCTCCTCGTCAACCCGTACATGCTCCCGGACGGCACCGCGGACTACCGCCCCACCAAGAGCCACGCGGGTGGCATCGCCTGGGTCGGCCGGCGGCTCTACGTCGCGGAGACCACCGGCGGCCTGAGCGTCTACGACACGGCCCGCATGTGGAAGGTCAGCGCGACCTCGGGCGACAAGACGAAGGTCGGCTGCACGCCGAACCCGTGCGAGGCCGCCGACTACCAGTACGTCATGCCGAAGGTGGCGGAGTACCGCTACCGCTACGCCCCCAAGTACCAGCGGGGCGCCCTGCTCTTCTCGTCGGTCTCCTACGACCGCGCGTCCCAGTCGCTGATGACCAGCGAGTACTACTCCGGGTCGCCGACGACGAAGGCGAACGGCACCCCGGACGCGCGGCTCGTGCGCTGGCCCCTGATGGGCGACGGGGCGCTGCGCCCGGGGTCCGGGAACGTCACGACGCCGACGGGCCTGTGGACGACGACCGCCGAGAACGTCCAGGGCGCGTTGACGATCGGCAACACCGTCTACGTGTCGTCCAGCGGCGGCGACCGCCACCTGTACGTCGGGGGCCTCGGCGGCAAGCTGGCGGAGCGTCGCTGGCCGAACGGCGGGGAGGACCTCACCTACGCGCCGGCCAGCGGCCGGATCTACTCGGTCCTCGAGCACCCGGGCCGCGAACGGGCGGTCGTGGCCGTCAAGCGCTAGGACCGGGAGCGGGCCCCGCCGGACGTCACGCGACGTCGAGGACGAGCTTGCCCGTCGTCCGGCGGGCGACGAGCGCCTCGTGCGCGGCGGCCGCCTCGGCCAGGGGCCAGCGACCGCCGACGCTGACCCTCACCTCGCCGCGCACGGCCCGCTCGAAGAGATCGCGCAGCGGCGCCCGGAAACGCCGCTCGGGGTCGTCCAGGCAGTGGAACAGCCAGAACCCGATCACCGAGCGGGAGTGCCGCAGCAGGTGGCCGGTGCGGACCTCGTTCTGCTCCTTCGACGCGATCCCGCAGACGACGATCCGCCCGAACGGATCCA
>NZ_JBFAPC010000202.1:0-8746 GCF_040675535.1 Patulibacter sp. NPDC049589
CCGCGTGCCGGCGACGATCAAGATGATCGTCTACACGCTCGTCGGCTCCCTGCTGATGCTCGTCGCGGCGATCGCGGTCGGCGCCGGGCGCTCCGGCATCGCGGGCTTCGGCGCGCTCGGCGGCAGCACCGCGCTGAACGTCGACGCGGGCGCCGGTGGCGGCGGCGGGGGCGGCCTCTTCGGCGGCTCCGGCGGGCTCCCCGGCAGCGGCGGCGGCAGCAACGGCGGGGGCGGCGGCGCCGGGTCCTCCGGCTTCGGCGGCTCCGCCGTCAACGGGTCGCTGTCGCAGACGACCGACGAGCCGCAGGTGACGATCTCGTTCACCGACCCGCCCAAGCCGACCACCACCACGACGACGACCACCGACACGGACACGACGACCGACCCGCCCGTCCTGGAGGACCTGCACGCGTCCCCGTCGACGTTCAAGGCCGCGGCCACCGGCGGCAGCCTCGTGACGAGCACGAAGAAGGGCACCGGCACGCGCCTGACCTGGAGCGTCGACACCGCCTCGATGACGACGTTCGACGTCCTCGCCGCCCGGACGGGCCGCAAGGCCGGCGGCTCCTGCGTCGCGCCGAAGGCCGGCAAGGCCGTCGCCAAGAAGGACCGCTGCACCCGCTTCGTCCCCGTCGGCTCGTTCGTCCACGAGGACCTCGAGGGCGAGAACACCGCACGCTTCACCGGTCGCGTGAAGGGGCACAAGCTCGCGAAGGGCTCCTACCGGCTGGAGGCCACCCCGTCGCTCGACGACGTCGAGGGCGACGCGGTGCGGACGCCCTTCACGATCAAGTAGCGCCGGAGGCCCGTCGTCGCGGGCGGCCGCGATCAGGTCGGTCGGCCCACGGCCGACCGGCCCCATCGGCCGCGATCGTTCGCCCGATGTGGCCGGTCCGCCCGTTGTCGCGGGGCATCCCGTCGGCTACGGTCCGCCGCGTGTCGGCCCCCTACGAGCAACCACCGCCGCCCGGGGCGTCCCGGTTCCGGCGGTGGTTGAGTCGTGCAGGAGGGAGCCACCCCGACCAGCCGGAGCGCGAGCTCCGGGAGGAGCCCGCGAAGCCGCAGTGGCGATGGACCATCGCGTGGGGCACCCTCTGGTCGCTGGGCATCGCGGCGTTCGCCCCGTGGGTCGGGCTCCTCGTCTTCGCCGTCGTCCTGACGGCCGCCGCCGGCGAGCTGTGGGCCTGGGAGCGCGCCGGCGCCGAGGGACCCGGATGGCGCCCGCTGGACGTCGGCTTCTGGACCGTCGTCGTCGGTAGTGCGGTCGCTCTCGAGACGCTGACGGACCAGTCGTTCGCGCTGGCGATGGCGGCCGTCGCCCCCTTCAGCACCGCCGTCCCGCAGATCGGCCGGGGCATCCGGGCCGCGAAGGACGGTGCGCCCCGCCCGTCGGAGCGCTTGGTCGACGAGGGGCCGGCGAACGACGTCGCCCCGGCCGCGCCCCGCCCGCCTACGCCGCCAGCGGGTTGAAGCCCGCCGGCAGCTCCAGCCGGTGCGCGCGCATGAAGCCCTCGTCGGCGAGGATCTGGCGGGTCGGGCCGTCGGCGACGATCTGGCCCTGGTCGATGACGACGGCGCGGGGGCAGAGCTCCAGCGCGTAGGGCAGGTCGTGGGTGACGAGGATCGTCGTCGTCGGCAGGCGCCGGATGACGTCCGCGAGCTCGCGGCGGGCGGCGGGGTCGAGGTTCGACGACGGCTCGTCGAGCACCATCAGCTCGGGCTCCATCGCCAGGACGCCGGCGACGGCGGCGCGGCGACGCTGGCCGAGCGACAGCTGGTGCGGGGCGACGTCGCGCAGCTCCTCGAGGCCGAAGGTCCGCAGCGACGCGAGGACCCGCTCCTCGAGCTCGTCGCCCTTCAGCCCCAGGTTGGCCGGGCCGAAGGCCACGTCGGTGCCGATCGACGGCATGAACAGCTGGTCGTCGGGGTCCTGGAAGACGACGCCGACCTTGCGCCGCAGCTCGCGCGCCGTCTTCTTCGTCAGCTCGACGCCGCCGATTCGCACCGAGCCCTGCTGCGGCTGCAGCACGCCGTTGAGGTGCAGCAGCAGCGTCGTCTTGCCCGCGCCGTTGGGGCCGAGCAGCGCGACGCGCTCGCCCTGGCGGATCGTCAGGTGGACGCCGCCCAGGGCCTCGGAGCCGTCGGGGTAGGCGAAGTGCAGGTCGTCGATCCCGACCGCGACCGGCGCGTCCTCCGCTACGCCGCCCGGCCCGCCGACCGCGCCGGTCCGCACGCGGGAGCGGGTGCCGCCGCGGCCCTCCTCGGCCTGCGCGAGGACGAGCTCGGGTGCCTTCTGCGGGGCGCGCGTCGTCCGCCGGTTGCGCCGCCGGCCGCCCGCGGGACCGTCGCCGTGCGGCGTCAGCGAGATCGGCAGGCCGACCTTCTCCTCGTAGCCCGGCAGCGTCACGCGGTAGACGCAGAGGTCGCAGTTCATCCGGACGTCGCCCTGAAAGCCCTCGCGGTAGCGGTCCAGCGCGACGCGGGCCAGCCGGCGGTCGGCGCCGAGGTGCGGCCCGCCCCGGACGGTCATCTCGGGGTGCTGCTGCGCCCACGCCGCGGCCTGCTCGTAGATGCGGCCGAGCAGGACGCCGGTGAAGAGGAAGAACGGGACGACCGCGATCGTCGTCGCGCCGAGCTTCCGGCAGCGCTCCAGCGCGTCGGGCACGCGGGGCTCGGCGACGGAGATCCAGGCCGGCTCGACGATCGGCAGGCCCCGGCGGTCCGACAGGAGCCGGCAGACCTTGGCCAGGTCGCCCGAGGCGTCGGGGTCGCTCGAGCCGCGGCCGACGAGGACGACGCCGGAGGTCTCGGCCGGGGCGTCGGCGAGCGTGGCGGAGATGCGGTCCTCCGCGACCTCGAGCACCCGCGGGTCGATCGAGAGGTCGCGCGCGAAGCGGAAGCGGACGCCGGGGTGCCGGATGCGGGCGCGGGCCAGGGTCGCGGGCCCGTCGTTCTTCAGGTGCCCGGCGGCCAGCAGGACGATCGGCACCGAGACGATGTCCGTCGCGCCGTCGGCGACGAGCTTGTCGATCGCCTGGTCCGCCGAGGGCTCCGCCAGCTCGATGAAGCCGCCGGCGTGGTGCAGGTCGGGATCGATCTCACCGACGTGGCGGACGAGGTCCCAGAACTCCTCGACGTGGTCGGCGTCGCGGGAGCCGTGCCCGACGAGGACGAGCGACGGGCGGTCGGGGGACGGCGTGCCGGCCGTGCCGGCGCGGGCGTCGGACGGACGGAGGGCCACGGAGGGAGGGTAGAGGGCGCTCCGAGGCGGTGGTGCGGTGGTGCAGGCCGGCCGCGGGCGGTGCGGATCGGTGTCGGCCGGCGCGGGCGATCGCACGGGACGTCTCGATAGGTCCTTAGACCAGTGCCACGGACGGTCGGGAGCCTCTCTGGGCATGACGACGGTGCAGCGCACGGACCTGCGACGGCCCCCGGCGGGACGGCGGTGGCCGGACGCGCTGCGGCTCGGGCCGGCCGACCTGCTCGGGCCGATCGGGATCGCGTCGGTCGGGGTCGTCGTCTTCATGTGGCTGCGCACCGGCGGCCCGGACACGACGCTGGCGGGCGTCGACACCGCGATCGGGTCGCTCGGGCTGCTCAGCGGCCTGCTCGCCGCCGACCTGATGCTCCTCCAGGTCGTGATGCTCGCCCGGATCCCGGCGGTCGAGCGGGCGTGGGGGCACGACGTGCTCGCCAACCGCCACCGCCAGGTGGGGTACTGGTCGTTCTCCCTGATGGTCACGCACGTGGTCCTGTTCGCGGTCGACCGCGGGACCCGCGACGGCGCGTCCTGGGCGACGAACCTGCTGGACCTCTTCGTGCGCAACTCGTGGTACCTGCTCGCGACGCTCGGGACGGTGATGCTGATCGGGGTCGTCGCGACGTCGATCCGCTGGGCGCGGCGCCGGCTCCGCTACGAGTCCTGGCACCTGCTGCACCTCTACACGTACCTCGGGATGGGGCTGGCGATGCCGCACCAGCTCGCCGATGGCATGCACTTCCACGGGCCGATCGCCCGGGCCTACTGGTGGACGATCTACGGCATCGCCGTGGTCACCGTGCTGACCTTCCGCGTCGCGCTGCCGGTCGGCCGCTCGCTCCACCACCGGATCCGGGTCGCGGAGGTCACGCAGGAGGCGCCGGGCGTCGTCTCGGTCCACGTCTCCGGGCACCGGCTCGACCGGCTGAGCACGCGCTCGGGGCAGTTCTTCGTCTGGCGGTTCCTCGACGGCCCGGGCTGGACGCGCGGGAACCCGTACTCGATCTCCGCTGCGCCCGGCGGCGACCGGCTGCGCGTCACGATCCAGGTCGTCGGCGACGCGAGCGCCCGCGCGGCGCGACTGCGGCCCGGCACCCGGGTGGCGATCGAGGGCCCCTACGGCGCGATGACCGCGCGGCGCCGCCGGCACGACCGGCTGCTGTTCGTCGCCGCCGGCGTCGGCGTGGCGCCGCTGCGCGCGCTGCTGGAGGACACGCCCTACGCGCCGGGTGACGCGACGCTCGTCTACCGCTACGCCGACGACGAGCACCGGCTCTTCCGCGAGGAGCTGCGGGAGCTCGCCGACCGCCGCGGGCTCGAGCTGCACCTGCTCCCCGGGCCCCGGGCGGCCGACGGCGCATGGCGGCCCGCGGGCGACGACCGAGACGACGTCGCGGCGCTGTCCCGCCTGGTGCCGGACGTCGCCGACCGCGACGTCTTCGTCTGCGGGCCCGGCCCCTGGACCCGCGCCGTCCGGCGCGCCGCCCTGGCCGCCGGTGCGCGGCCCGGCCGGCTGCACAGCGAGGACTTCGGCTGGTAGCGCGAGCCGCCGCCCGAACCCGAACCCGAACCCGAAGGACAGGAGCACGAGATGCGACGGATCACGATCTGGATCGCCCTGACGCTGGTCGTCGTCGGCCTGGCGGTCTACTACCAGGCGAACGGCAGCACCGGACACGGCAAGGAGAGCGAGCGTCCCGCGGTCGCCGCCGGCGCCGGTGCACTCGGCAGCTTCCTGGTCGTCGCGGCCGCCGGCATCGGTATCGGCATCGTGCTGGGCCTGCTGCTGGCCATCCTGTTCCCGTCCCCGATCGGCATCGGGGGCATCCTGGAATATCCCATCGACCCGGACACCGACTTCGACACGTTCGAGAACTGGGGCGCCGACGAGGGCGAGTGGTACAACAGCTTGAAGGCGTACGCCGAGGTCATCAAGACCACCCTGCTGCTCAAGGACCGGTTCGACCTGGACTTCGAGTGGGCCAACCTCGACGACTCGCTGCTCAAACGGACCATCGACCGGGCGTGCACGGCGCAGCGAGGCGGCACCGGCGGATCACAGGGCTGCGACGAGGACTTCGCCGTCTACGTGCCGGGTGCTCGCAACTACAAGCTGGCGGACATGTCACAGACCGCGGGACACATCGTCGAGGCGATGGGCGACGGGTTCCCGCAGCCGCCGACCCGGATGCAGTGGTACTGGCCGGCCCGCAGCATCAACGGCCAGAAGGCGCGCGACGCCGGCCACAACCGCAACTGGTTCGACACCGAGGTCCAGTTTCAGCCGAACGTCTGCAACGGGCGGCCGCCGGGGCAGGTCTGCGACGAGTTCCCGTTCTGGACGACCAACCAGGCCGTGAACCTCTCGGGCCTGACCGCGTCGCTGAAGCCGGTGCCCGGCACGGAGTCGCTGCCGCAGGCCACCGACATCATCGGCTTCCACAACAAGTGCCGGGTGGACGACAACGAGCACTTCATCGTCCTGCCGATCAAGCCGTGGGTGCAGGCGAACGGGCCCAGCTTCGGGTTCCGGGTGAGTCCCGGCGGCGCCAGCGTCTGCATGTCACCGGCGCAGCCTTAGGAGGAGCGATGCTCGACGACATGGGCGACCTGCGGGACGCGGTGGTGGGGTACCGCGCGGCGGCCATCGCCGCCGGCCTCACCTGGTCCGCCGCCGCCACCTCCGGGGAGCCACCGGACCTGGTCCACCGGCTCTTCGACGTCGACCATGTCGCCGAGCAGCTCGTCTGGCTGCAGTCCCTGGGGTGGGACGGCCGGCTTCTGCCCAACGGTGGATATCTGCTGCCGTGGCCGACCGCGGGGAGCGAGGCGCTGGAGAGTCTGGCGTTCTCGATCGGCACCCCGTTCGGGTGGCGGCACCAGGTGCCGCTGTTCCACTTCGACTTCCTGCTCTACACGTTCGTGCTCGCCGGCGACCACGAAGGGGAGATCTGGCGGTACGAGATCTCCCCGGACGCCTGGGACGCGGTTCGCGCCGCCACCAGCCTGGCCGCCCTGTTCCGGCAATGGACGAGAGGCATCGCCGCCGGTGTGGTCGTCCACCGCGACCAGACCGGTTGGCTGCAGGTCGGCGACGGCGTGCGCCGCGACGTCGACATGCTCCTCGAGCGGATGCCCGATCTCGATCCGCTGGCCTTCCCGGTCTCGATGCCGGAGCAGCCGTTGCTGCGGGCGCGGCAGCGCGAGTGCGGGGTCGACACGGACTGCATCGAGCGCGGGTTCGAGTGCCAGGAGGAGCTTCTCGACGCCATCGCCGCGGCCCGCGCGTCCCTTCAGTGAGCGAGGCAGCTGACCCGCTCGGTGCGCAGGTCGATCTCGACCACGTCCGGGAAGCGCAGCTCCGACCAGCGGGCGATGCACCTCGGCGAGACCGGCGTCGGTGATCACCCGCTGCGCACCGGCGATCTCCTGCATGGTCTGCACGGCTTTCGGCTCGGTGCTGGAGACGTAGTAGGCCGGGTGGCTGACGTGCAGTCGCAGCAGCCGGGCGGCGACCCGGCTGTCCCATGCGAGGGGCCAACGGTCGGCCGGCACCTCCGGATCGACCGCCGGCATCGCGTGCCGGACGATGATCACCCGTTCGCCCTCGACTCTCTGGCGGACAACCACGCAACGGGGGCCCGCGGGGATCAACCAACGCCGGCGCCGCTGGAGAGCGGCGCCGGCTTTCGAGGAAGAGATCAGGAAGCGGCGTTCTTCAGGTCCTGGGCGCGGTCGGTGCTCTCCCAGCGCAGGTCCGCGAGCTCACGGCCGAAGTGGCCGTAGGCGGCGGTCTGCTGGTAGATCGGGCGCAGCAGGTCGAGGTCCCGGATGATCGCGGCCGGGCGCAGGTCGAAGACCTCGTTGATGGCCTTCTCGATCCGCTCGACCGGCACGTTCTCAGTGCCGAAGGTCTCGACGAACAGCGAGACCGGGTGGGCCTTGCCGATCGCGTAGGCGACCTGGGTCTCGCAGCGCTCGGCGAGGCCGGCGGCCACGACGTTCTTGGCGACCCAGCGCATCGCGTACGCGGCCGAGCGGTCCACCTTGGACGGGTCCTTGCCGGAGAACGCGCCGCCACCGTGCCGGGCCATGCCGCCGTAGGTGTCGATGATGATCTTCCGGCCGGTGAGGCCGGCGTCGCCCATCGGGCCGCCGATCTCGAAGCGCCCGGTCGGGTTGACCAGCAGCCGGTAGCCCTCGGTGTCGAGACCGAGGCCCTCCAGCTCGGGGGCGATGACGTGCTCGCGCACGTCCGGCGTCAGCAGCGACTCGAGCGAGATGTCGGCGGCGTGCTGCGACGAGACGACCACCGTGTCGAGGCGGACCGGACGCAGACCGTCGTACTCGATGGTGACCTGGGTCTTGCCGTCGGGCCGCAGGTAGGGGATGGTGCCGTCCTTGCGCGCGGCGGAGAGCCGGCGGGCCAGGCGATGGGCGAGCGCGATCGGCAGCGGCATCAGCTCAGGCGTCTCCGAGCAGGCGAAGCCGAACATCATGCCCTGGTCGCCGGCGCCCTGCTGGTCGAGGATGTGCTCGGAGTCGCCCTCGCGCAGCTCGATGGCGCTGTCCACGCCCTGCGCGATGTCCGGCGACTGGGAGCCGATCGAGACGCTGACGCCGCAGGACGCGCCGTCGAAGCCCTTCTTCGACGAGTCGTAGCCGATCCGCAGGATGGTGTCGCGCACGATGCTGGGAATGTCGGCGTAGGCCTGCGTGGTGACCTCACCCGCCACGTGCACCTGGCCGGTGGTGATCAGGGTTTCCACCGCGACGCGGCTGCGCGGGTCCTGCGCGAGCAGGGCGTCGAGAATCCCGTCGCTGATCTGGTCAGCGATCTTGTCCGGGTGGCCTTCCGTGACCGACTCGGAGGTGAACAGGCGGCGTGCCACGGTGCTCCTCAGATTTGTCGAATACAACGTAACGCGGAAGTGTAGTCAGCCCCGCTGGGTCTCGCGGACCTGGGCATCCAGGCGTTCCAGGACGTGGTCGAAAATCATATCCGCCACATCGTCTTTAGGGAGTTCGCCGAGTGCCGTGGTGGCACCGTCGGCGCCCAGCAGGGTGACCGTGTTGCGATCCTGGCCGAACACCAGGTCCGGGCCCACCTCATTAACGACGATCAGGTCCGCACGTTTCCGCACCAGCTTCACACGCGCATTCTCGAGTGCGGCCTGGGTCTCGGCAGCGAATGCGACAAGTATCTGACCAGGACGTTTCCCGGCGCCCAGTTCGGCCGCGATGTCCGGGTTCGTGGTGAGGACGATGGGTGCGGGCGTACCGTCGTCGGTTTTCTTGATCTTCTGGGTGGCGACCGCCTTCGGGCGGAAGTCGGCCGGCGCGGCCGCCATCACCACCACGTCCGCCGAGGCCGCGGCCTCGACGGTCGCCTTACGCAGTTCCTCGGTGGTGCCCACACGGATCAGATCGACACCGGCCGGGTCGGGCAGCGCGACATTCGCTGCGACGAGCGTCACCCGGGCGCCC
>NZ_JBFAPC010000203.1:0-8687 GCF_040675535.1 Patulibacter sp. NPDC049589
GATCGGGGCACTCGCCTCCACGTACGCGGCCAGCTGGATCGGGACGTCGTCCGCGCCCGGCCGCCGGGGCCGCAGGACGCGTCGCTCACGGACGATGCGCCGTGCCCGCCCCGGGGCCGGATCGCGCGTTCCGGGGTGGTGGGCCGGCCCCCCCATGATGTGACGTCCGGCACAGGAGCCGGTTCTCACTTGCATCTGCTCGACAGATCGGTACTCCTGTAAAGCACCCCCATCGCGTTGGTCCGATCCCCCTCAGGCCAACGACTCCACGGTCGTGGGGCAATACGCGACACCCACCACACGATGGCCCGTGCGCGGCCGTGTGTGGTGGGTGAGTCTTCCCATGTCGGTGCCCCCCCACACCACACACCACAACGACGTTCGTCGTGCCCACCAGCAGGCGCCGTGCGTGCTCCTGGCGGCGTCGCCCGGCGGTCACCTCGACCTGCTGCGCAGCGCCCGCGACGCGGCCTTCGGCGGCACCCGCCGGGTGTGGGTGACCGCGCCCGGTCCGGCCGTCGAGCCCCTGCGGGCCACGGGCGACGCCGTCGAGCTCGTGCCGCTGGTCGGCCGCGATCCGGTGCGCGTCGTCCGCAACGCCGCCCGCTCACTGCGGGCGCTGCGCCGCCACCGGCCGCAGCTGATCGTCACCTCCGGCGCCAGCCCCGCCATTCCCGTCGCCCTCCTCGGACGGCTGCTGCGGATCCCCGTCGTCTTCGTCGAGACGATGGCCCGCGTCGACAGCCCGAGCGCGTCGGGCCGGGTGCTCTCGCGCCTGGCCGTCGCCGTCGCCGTGCAGTGGCCCGGGATGGCGGCGGTCTATCCCGGCGCCCGCGTCTGCCGCCCCGCCCTCCTCGAGGACGTCCCCGAGCGACGGGCCGACGGCGGCCACGGCACCTTCGTCGCGCTGGGCACCCACGCCGGCGGCTTCGACCGCCTGCTGCGTGCCGCCGACGAGGCCGCCGCCGCCGGCCTGCTGCCCCGCCCCGTGCGGGCGCAGACCGGTGCCACCGCCTACGAGCCCCGGCACTTCGACGAGGCCCGCCCGTGGCTGGCCCCGGACGAGCTGCGCGGCGCGGTCGACGACGCCGAGCTGCTGATCTGCCACGCCGGCGCCGGGATCATCTCCGGCGGGCTGCGCGCCGGCCTGCGCCCCGTCGTGATGCCGCGCCTGTCGCGCCACGGCGAGCACTTCGACGACCACCAGCTGGAGATCGCCGGCCAGCTCGGCGATCTCCGGGCGGTGGTGCCCGTCGACGGCGCGATCGAGCGGGATCACGTCGCCGCGGCGCTGGCCGACGGCGACCTGCGGATGCCCGGGGCCGGCCTGCCGAGCGTCTCCGCCCTCCTGCGCACCCACGTCCTCAGACACACGGGAGTCCCAGCATGAGCACCACCGTCCCCACGCCCGCGCCGCCCGGGACCGCGCCGCCGGCCGGTCTCTCGGTCGGCCTCGTCCACGACTACCTGCTCGTGATGCGCGGAGCCGAGCGCACCTTCGAGGCGATCGGTGAGGCGTGGCCGGACGCCCCGATCTACACGACGGTCTACTCGTCCGAGGACACGCTCGGGCGCTTCGAGGACCGCGACGTCCGGACGTCCCCGCTCCAGCGGTTCGGCGTGCGACAGGACGGCTTCCGCCGGCTCGCGCCGGCCTACCCGTGGGCGGTCGGCAAGCTCGACGTCAGCGAGCACGACGTGGTCGTCTCGAGCTCCAGCGCGTTCGCCCACGGCGTCCGCAAGCGGCCCGGGGCGCTGCACCTCTGCTACTGCTACACGCCGCTGCGCTACGCGTGGCACGAGCGGGACCTCACGCGCTCGAAGGTCCCCGCCGTCGCCCGGCCGCTGATGGACACCGGCCTCGACGCGATGCGGCGCTGGGACCGCCGGCAGGCCGCGGAGGTCGACACCTACGTCGCGATCTCCGCGCTCAGCCGCGACCGGATCTTCGAGGCCTACGGCCGCGAGGCCGAGATCATCCACCCGCCGGTCGAGACCGAGCGCTTCGACGTCGACGACGCCCCGGAGACCGAGGACTTCGTGCTCACCGTCGGCGAGGTCACCGCCCACAAGCGCCTCGACGTCGCGCTCGAGGGCGCCCGCCGCGCCGGCGTACCGGCGAAGGTCGTGGGTACCGGGCCCGACATGGAACGGCTTCGGGCGGAGTACGGCGAGACGACGGAGTTCCTCGGTCGCGTCGACGACGCGACGCTCCCCGACCTGTACTCGCGGGCCAAGGCGGTGCTGGTGCCCAACGTCGAGGAGTTCGGGATCACGGCCGTCGAGGCCCAGGCCTCCGGCACGCCGGTGATCGCGACCGCCGCCGGCGGCGCCACGGAGACCGTCGTCGACGGCGAGACCGGGATCCTCCTGCCGACCGGCTCGACCGCCGAGTTCGCCGAGGCGCTGCACGACGCCGACCTCGGGGCGTTCGACGCGCACCGGCTCGCCGACCAGGCCGAGCGGTTCTCGCGGCCCCGCTTCATCCGCGAGATGCGCGAGGCCGTCGACCGCGCCGTCCGCGCCGACTGAGGCCGGCGGACGGGAGCGTCCCCGGGCATCGCGCCCGCCGAGCCGTCCCACCGTCCCGCAGCACCACGCCCTCGACGACCGCTACCGGAAGGCCCCGCCGACATGGATCTCACGAACGCCCTGCACCGACTGCGACACCGCAAGCTCGCGCTCGCCGCCGCGGCCCTGCTCGGCGCCGTGGCGTTCGTGCTGCTCACGTTCCACGTCAGCGGGTCGGGGCTCGAGCGCAAGACGACGCGCCACGGCACCGCGCAGGCGGAGCTCCTCGTCGACTCCCAGCGCTCGGCCATGATCCGGGTCAACAACCTCAACGGCGAGCTCGCCGACCGGGCGATCCTGATCGCGCAGTACGCCCAGAGCGACTCGATCCGCAAGCGGATGGCGGAGGCCCTGCACCGCCCGCGGGACTCGTTCCAGCTCGTGGCGAGCACCAGCGGGCTGGGCGCCCCCGGCGGCAGCAGCACGCCCGCGCTCAGCGGCGCCGACGTCCAGCGGCCGCTCCCGGCCGCGGGTGCGCCGTCCGTCGTCTTCCGCGCGTCCGGGGGCCTCCCGGTCGTGCGGATCACCGGCCAGGCGCCGACGGCCGCCGAGGCGCAGGAGCTGGCGACCGCGGCCCGCAAGGCGCTGACGGCGGCCGTCGGGAAGATCGGCACGGGCGTGGACGACAGCGACCTCGAGGGCGGTCGCGGAGCGTCCGGAGGCGACCGCTCGTACCCGCTGCTGCTGCGGCCGGTCGCCAACGCGGAGGGCTCGACGGTCACGACGACGTCGAGCCTCGGCAAGGGGATCGGCGCCGGCGTCGGCGTGTTGGTCGGGCTCGTGCTCCTGAGCCTGCTGGTCGGTCGCCCCCCGAGCGTGGACGACGACCGCGAGCCGGGCGCGCCCCTGGTCGACGGCGAGGAGGCAGCGCTGGAGGCCTACGACGCCTTCCGCCGCAACGGCCACGACCGCGAGCTCGTCGCGGCGGGCCGCCACGACGCCGACGCGGACGAGGAGCGAGATCGTGATGACGACGCATGAGTCCGCGACGGGCAGCGGCCGCCGCGGGCTCCTGCGGACGCTGTCGCTGCTCGTCGCCGTCGCCCTCGTCGCTGCCGTCTCCGGCCTGCTGACCGGCTACCGGGTCGACCTCTCCGGCCCGTCCGTCACGCCGCGCGCGATCACCTTCGCGACCGCCCAGTCCGGCGTGCTCGTCGACCGGCGCGACAGCGTCCTCGGCTCGGGCGCCCAGCCCCGCGGCGGTGCGCCGCTGAACACCCTGCAGACGCTGACCAGCCGCGCGCAGGTCTTCGCCAGCGTGGCGGCCGGCCCGTCCGGCCGGCGCTCGATCGGTCGGCGACTCGGCCTCGACGGCGCGCAGGTCGCCGTCGAGCAGCAGTTCACCGCCGCGATCCCGCGCGCCGCCACGGACCCCCGCGGCGACGAGCGCGCGGCGCAGCTGCTCGACGACCGCGCGAAGGTCGCCCTGCTGCTGCGCGTGGACCCCGACTCGCCGGTCGTCCGCGTCTTCGCCCGTGCCCCAGACGCGGCGCTCGCGCGGCGGGCGGCCGACGCGGCCGTCGACCTGCTGCGGGCGACCGCGGTGCAGGCGGCGTCCGAGCAACGCGCCGGCGCCAAGGCGTTCGCGTCGAGCATCGTCACGCGCCCGCTCGGCCCCGCCACGGGGGCGATGGTCAGCCCGCACGCCTCGCCGCAGGCCGCGGTCCTCGTCGCGCTCGCCGTCTTCGGACTCGGCAGCGCGCTCGTCCTGCGGCTGCGCCGCCGGGGCGAGGACCGTGGCGGCGTCGATCGGCGGGCCGGTGCGGGCGAGGACGGCGGCGGTGCGGGCGAGGACGGCGGCGAGCGGCGGGACGACCGACGGGACGACGGCGGCGAGCGCCGGGACCGCGGGCGCGGCGACGGTCGAGCACCACGCCGACGACCGCCACCACGCCGACGACGACCTCGACGGCGCCCACGACCTCGACCACCACGCCGAGCACGACGACGTCGGCCGCTCCGGCGACGGGCGGCGGGTCGGGGGGCTCGTCGTCCGGTGGGAGCGGGGCGCGGAGCTCCGGCGGCGGCTCGTCGTCGGGGACGTCGTCGGGCGGGTCCTCAAGCGGCGGGGCGTCCGGGGGCGGCTCCTCAAGCGGCGGGGCGTCCGGGGGCGGCTCCTCAAGCGGCGGGGCGTCCGGGGGCGGGACGTCCAGCGGTGGGTCGTCGGGGACCTCCGGGTCCGGCGGGGGGACGACCTCCGTCGCGTCCGCCGAGGCCGCCGTGGCGTCCGCGAAGCTCGACGTGCAGGACGCCGAGGAGGCGCTCGAGGACACGCGGCTGCGCGCGCCGGTCGCGGGGACCGTCACCGCCCTCGACGGGGCCGTCGGGCAGACGGTCAGCGGCTCCGGATCGTCCAGCTCTTCGGCGTCCTCCAGCTCCTCCTCGGGGTCGGCGGCCGGCGGGACCTCGGCCGCCGGCGGCGGCACGGGGACGAGCGGTGCGTCGACCGGGTCGACCTCGACGTCCACGGGGTTCGCGACCCTCTCGCAGCTCAGCAGGCTCGACCTCGAGGTTTCGTTCAGCGAGTCCGACATCGGCGACCTGAAGGTCGGGCAGGCGGCGAGCGTCACCGTGACCGCGCTCGACAACGTGAAGCTCGCCGCGAAGGTCACCGACATCGGGACGACGTCGACGTCGAGCTCCGGCGTCGTCTCCTATCCCGTCACGCTCGCGGTGACCCAGAAGGCCGACGGCGTGCTGCCCGGCATGAGCGCGTCCGCCGAGGTGGTCACCACGCAGGCGAAGGGCATCAGCGTGCCGAGCCAGGCGGTCTCGGGCCGCAGCGTCACGGTCCGCAAGAACGGCAAGGACGTCCAGACCGCGGTCACGACCGGCGTGGTCGGCGACTCCGCCACCCAGGTCACGAGCGGGCTGAAGGCCGGCGACCAGGTCGTGCTGCCCGCGCTGTCGACGACGACCTCGACCGGGTCCGGTGCGGCGGGCGGTGGCGCCGGAGGCCGGGGCGGTGCGGCCGGCGGGTTCGGCGGCGCCGGCGGGGGCTTCGGCGGGGCCGGCGGGGGCGGGGGCTTCGGCGGCGGGGCTCCCGGCGGCCGCGGATGAGGCGCTTCCTCGGGCGGAGGGCCGGCGGCGGCGGATCCGACGACGGGCGGGGCGGTTTGCCGGCGTCCGGCAGCGATCTCGCGGCGACGGGCAGTGGTCGTGCGGCGACGGGCAGTGGTCGTGTGGCGACGGGCAGTGGTCGTGCGGCGACGGGCAGCGGTCGTGTGGCGACGGGCAGTGGTCGTGCGGCGACGGGCAGCGGTCGTGTGGCGACCGGCAGCGGTCGCGCGGCGGCAGGGTCGGGCACGACTTCTGGGCGTCCGGCTGGTCGCCCGACTCCGAGCGCTGGTCCCGCGGGATCCCGCCCCCGGCAGCGGCCGCCCGTCATCGACGTGCGGGACGTGTCGCGGGTCTACCGGCCCACGCCGGATCTCGAGGTGCGGGCGCTCGACGGCGTGACGCTGCGGATCCAGCGCGGGGAACACGTGGCGATCATGGGGACGTCCGGGTCCGGCAAGAGCACGCTCATGCACGTGCTCGGCTGCCTCGACGCGCCCAGCGGCGGCCGGTACCTGCTGGACGGGGTCGACATGGCGGACATGGACGAGGACGGCCTGTCGGATCTGCGCAACCGCAAGATCGGCTTCGTCTTCCAGGCGTTCAACCTCGTCCCGCGCACGAGCGCGGTGGCGAACGTCGAGCTGCCGCTCGCCTACGCCGGCCTCTCGCGGGCCGACCGCCGTCGCCGGGCGATCGCCGCCCTCCGGGCGGTCGGGATGGGGGAGCGGCTGGACCACCTGCCGTCCGAGCTCTCCGGCGGCCAGCAGCAGCGCGTCGCGGTCGCTCGCGCGATCGTCACCGACCCGCCGCTGGTCCTCGCCGACGAGCCGACCGGCAACCTCGACTCGCGCTCGACCGAGGACGTGCTCGAGATCTTCGACGACCTGCACCGTCAGGGCCGGACCGTCGTGCTGATCACGCACGAGGACGAGGTCGCCGATCGTGCGCAGCGGGTGATCCGGTTGGGTGACGGGCGGATCCTCAGCGACACCCGCAACGCGGACTCGGCCCCGGTGGTCCGCGGTGCGCACCGCACCGACGGACACCCTGTCGGGGCGTCGACCGTCGGGGCCGGACGGGCCAGTGCGACACCCGGGCATGCGGCCGCCGGCACCGCCCCGCACCCCGTCGGGGCCCGACCCGTCGGCGCGGGTCCCGCCCGCGCCGCGACCTCCACCGCCCGGGACCGGCGGTCCGCATGAACGCCCGCGAGACGCTCCGCATCGCGCTCGGCGGGATCGTCGCCAACAAGCTGCGGTCCGGGCTGACGATGCTCGGGATGGTCATCGGCGTCGCGTCGGTGATCGTGCTCGTGGCCGTCGGCAACGGGTCGCAGGAGGCCGTGCAGTCGCAGATCCGGGCGCTCGGGACCAACGTGCTGCTCGTCATGAGCCAGGGTGCCCGCGGCGGGCCGGGATCGGCGGCCACGAGCAGCAGCTCGCTGACGACCGCCGACGCCACGGCACTCGACGACCGGGAGCTCGCGCCGCACGTCGCCAGCGCGTCGCCGGTCGTGACCGTCAGCTCGGCGACGCTCGTCTCCGGCAGCACCAGCTACCAGCCGTCGAGCGTCGTCGGGACGACGACCGGCTACCTGAAGGCGAAGGACTACAAGATCGCCCAGGGCGCGAACTTCACCGCGGCCGAGACGAAGGCCCGCGAGCGCGTCGTCGTCGTCGGCCCCACCGTCGTCCAGAACCTCGGGGTCTCCGTCGGGCAGTCCGTGAAGATCAACGGGATCGCGTTCCAGATCGTCGGCATCACGGCCGCGAAGGGCGCGAGCGGGGCGACCGACAACGACGACGTCGTCATCGCGCCGGTCACGACGGTGCAGGACTCGCTCGCGGGCTACGGGTCGATCAGCCAGATCGTCGTCCAGGCGTCCTCCGAGGGCGGCCTGGACCAGGCGCAGGCCGAGATCACCGACATCCTCGACCGCCGGCACCCGTCGACGGCGACCGCCGCATCCGCCTCGGGCACCGCGGCGGCCGGCACCGGCCGGGCGCGCGTCGGGGGAGGGGCGGGACTGTTCGGCGGCCGCTCCGCGGTCGGCGGCGCGGCGGCCGGCAGCACCTCCAGCTCGAGCTTCCAGGTGATCAACCAGGGCTCGATTCTCGAGGCGTCGAGCTCGACGACCAGCGTCTTCACCACGCTGCTCGGCGCAGTCGCCGCGATCTCGCTGCTCGTCGGCGGGATCGGCGTGATGAACATCATGCTCGTCAGCGTCACCGAGCGGACCCGCGAGATCGGCATCCGCAAGGCGATCGGCGCCCGCCGCAGCGACATCCTCACCCAGTTCCTGGCCGAGGCCGTCCTGGTCTCGATGCTCGGCGGCGTCGTCGGGGTCCTGCTCGGGCTCGGCGTCGCGCGCTTCGACATCGCGGGCGTCACGCCCGTCGTGTCGGCGTCGTCGGTCGCGCTCGCGTTCGGCGCGTCCGTGATCGCCGGCCTGTTCTTCGGCACCTACCCCGCCGGGCGCGCCGCGCGCCTCCGGCCGATCGAGGCCCTGCGTTTTGAGTGATCCCGGCCGATCGAGGCCCGATGCCCTGCACGACCACGAGGAGGACCCCGTGACCGACCGGTCGCAGACCGATCCGACCGCCCCCGCGGCGGCGGACGACGACACCCGCGTCCACCCGGCCGTTCCCGCGACCACGGCCGTGGCCGACCGGCCGGGCGACCAGAGCGCCACCCCGGCGGCCGGCGACGCCGCGCCGCTCGCGGCCGACGACGACGTCGAGTACGACCTGCCCGACGGCCAGGCCGGCTGGGACGACGACGGGTGGGACGACGAGCCGCACGAGTCGCTGCCCGAGCGCCCGCGCCGGCGCCTCGTCACCCCCGCGACCGTCGTGCTGGCGGGCGTGGTGCTGGCCGGCGCCGGCTTCATCGGCGGGGTCCAGGTGCAGAAGCACTCGGGCTCCGACGGCGGAGGAGGCGGCGGGGGCTTCGGCGGGCGCGCGGCGCTGGCCGGCGGGCTCCCGGGCGCCGCCGGCGGCGGACGCGCCCAGGGCGGCGCGGCGAGCGCAACCGGTGCGGCCGCGGGCGGGACGGCC
>NZ_JBFAPC010000204.1:0-8624 GCF_040675535.1 Patulibacter sp. NPDC049589
CCCTGCAGGGGCGTCCGCGCCTCCGTGTCGCGGGCGCCCTGCGGCTGCGTGGCCTTGACCGCGCCGGCGATCAGGTAGGCGCTCAGGTCCTCCGCTCCCGTTCTCCCATCCCCCACCCCGAGGAGTCCACATGGCCGGGTCGTTCATCAGCAGGACGTGGAAGCTGCACGGCGACGGCGGCGCCGTCCGACCAGGCGAGGTGGTCGCCCCGGACGAGCGCCTGCGCACCCCGTTGATGCTCGGGCTCGGGCTCCAGCACGTGCTCGCCATGTTCGGGTCCACCGCGCTGGTGCCGGTGCTGACGGGGTTCCCCGTCTCGACCACGATCTTCTTCTCGGGGATCGGCACGCTGATCTTCGTGCTGGCGACCCGCAACCGGGTGCCGTCCTACACGGGGTCGAGCTTCGCCTTCATCGCCCCGGTGATCGCCGCGAAGGCCGACGGCGGGATCGGGGTCGCGCTCGGCGGCATCGTGGTCGCGGGCGTCGTGGTCTTCCTCATCGGGCTGCTGGTGGACCGCGTCGGCACCGCGCCGCTGGACTGGCTGCTGCCGCCGGTCGTGACGGGCGCGATCGTCGCGCTCATCGGCCTGAACCTCGCGCCCGTGGCCAAGCAGCAGTTCGAGGCGCAGGCCGGGATCGCGCTGGTGACCCTGGTGGCGATCGTCCTGATCGGCGTCGCCGTCCGCGGGTTCGTCTCGAGCCTCTCGGTGTTCCTCGGCGTGGTGATCGGCTACGTCTTCGCGGCGATCCTCGGCAAGGTCGACTGGTCGGGAGTCGACAAGGCGGACTGGTTCGGCTTCCCCGACTTCACGACGCCGGAGTTCCAGTGGAAGGCGATCCTGCTGATCGTCCCCGCCGTCGTCCTCGTGCTGCTGGCCGAGAACGCCGGCCACGTGAAGACCGTCGGGGCGATGACCGACCGCGACCTCGACGGCGACATCGGCCGCTCGTTCATGGGCGACGGCCTCGCCACCACCGTCTCGGGGCTCTTCGGCGGGTCCGCGACGACGACCTACGGCGAGAACATCGGCGTGATGGGCCTGACGCGCGTCTACTCGACGCTCGCGTACGTCTTCGCGGGCCTCGCCGCGATCGCCCTGGGGCTCCTGCCGAAGTTCGGCGCGATCATCCAGGCGATCCCGACCGGGGTGCTCGGTGGCGCGGTCACCGTGCTCTTCGGCCTCATCGCCGTCCTCGGCGCCCGCGTCTGGATCGACGCCCGGGTCGACTTCCGCGACCCGGTCAACCTCATCACCGCGGCGGTGGCGATCATCGTCGGCGCCGGCGACTACACGCTGCACTGGGGCGACTACACGTTCGCCGGCATCGCCCTGGGCACGATCGCGGCGATCGTCACCTACCGCGTGTTGAAGACCGTCCAGCACGACGACGCGATCCCGCCGGCGGACGGCGTGCCGCCGGTCGGCCCCGCGGACCCGGTGACGGCACCGCCGGGCTGAGGGGCCCGGCATGACGTCGACACCGCCGGCGGCTTCGGCGGGGACCGCGTCACCGACGACGCATCGCCGGGGCTCAGCGCCGCACGAGCGGCATGAGCTTGCGGATCACGTCGAAGTAGCTGTTCGGCAGGATCCGGCTCAGCGTCACCATCGCCACGGCGTCGGGGCCGACGAGGATCCGGTCCTTGCCGCGCTCGACGCCCGTGACGATGATCTGCGCGGCCTTCTTCGGCGTCGTGCGCGCGACCTTGTTGAAGTCCCTCTGGAGCTTCGTGTGGTCCGTGCCGCCCTGGTCGTCGACGTGGAACCGGGCGTTGTCGACGATGTGGGTCGCGACGCCGCCCGGGTGCACCGTGATCGCCGAGACGCCGGTGCCCTCGAGCTCGATCCGCAGCGACTCGGTGAAGCCGCGGACGGCGAACTTCGACGCGTTGTAGGCGCTCTGCGTCGGCCAGGCGATGATCCCGAAGAGGCTCGAGACGTTCACGACCACGCCGGAGTCCTGCTGCTGCAGGATCGGCAGGAACGCCCGGGTGCCGTTGACGACGCCCCAGAAGTTGACGTCCATCACCCACTCGTCGTCCTCCGGCGAGCCGCCGGTGACCGAGTTGGAGACCGTGACGCCCGCGTTGTTGATGACGACCCCGATCGGCGACGGCGCCCACGCGGCGACGTCGGCCGCCCAGGTCAGCTGCGCCTGGCGGTCGCGGACGTCGAGCTTGCGGTGGAGCGACTGGCCGGGCAACGACGCGATCGTCTCCTCGAGGCCGTCCTCCTCCCAGTCGCACGCGGCGACCGGGCAGCCCATGGCCGAGAGGTGCTGGGCGAGGGCGCGGCCGATGCCCGACCCCGCGCCGGTGATGACCGCGGTGCGTCCCGCGACGACGTTCCGTGACGACATCGCGCCATCCTACGCTTCCGTAGGGAGTCGCGCCCGGCCGCGACCCCGTGCGCACGGGACCGCCGGGCGGACGGACGTCGGATCCTCCGTGGAGAGGGGCCGGCGGGGCGCGCCGGACGCTTCCGGGGCCCCGCCGGCACCGGCGACGGCGGGCCGCTGCCCGCGCTCCTGCCGACCCGTCCCACCACTGCACGCATCCGTACAACGGGCGAGCGCCCCGGGTTGTGACCGGGACACGCGGGCGGAAGGCGGGCGGGGAGACGCCGGACCCCCCTGGCACGCGGGCGAGCGGCGGCGCGCCACCCGGGGCCGCCCGGCCGGGGGGTCGGTCCCCCGACGGGCGGGTGGGGCTTACCCCCGTCTCTTAGGGGACCCTCGACAAGGAGGGGTTCGGCACGCCACACTGTCGGCACCGCTGCTGTGTTCCCCGTCGACCGGGGTTCTCGAACCCGATCCCGGCGGCCCGCACATGAGCACGACCATCGCTGCCCCGGACCACGGCCCTGCGCCCGCGTCCGGGAAGAACTCCTGGAAGACGACGCTCGCGCCGTACGCCCGGCCCGACGTCCGCAAGAGCGGACTCGACCTGCTGACGTCGGTGGTGCCGTACATCGCCGGGTTCGTCGCGATGTACCTGCTGCTCGACGTGTCGTACCTGCTGACGCTGCTGGTCGCGATCCCGACCGCCGGCTTCCTCCTGCGGACGTACATCGTGTTCCACGACTGCGCCCACGGCAACTTCATGCCGACCAAGCGCGGCAACCAGATCGTCGGCGTCTTCACCGCGCTCCTGGTCTACACGCCCTTCTCCGCCTGGCGCCACAGCCACGCGATGCACCACGCGTCCGCGGGTGACCTCGACCGCCGCGGCGACGGCGACGTGCCGACGATGACGGTCGCGGAGTGGAACGCCGCCTCGCGCTGGAAGCGCTTCGAGTACCGCGCGACCCGCAGCCCCTGGGTCATGTTCACGATCGGGCCGTTCGTCGCGCTCGTCATCCAGCCGCGGATCTGGAAGTCCAGCGACCGCAAGCGGATCCAGAACAGCGTCAAGCTCACGAACGTCGCGCTGATCCTCGGCGTCGCCGCGCTCTGCGTCGTCATGGGCCCCGTCGCCTACCTCGCCGTGCAGGTCCCGCTGGTCCTGCTCGCCGGCGGCGCCGGCATCTGGCTGTTCTTCGTCCAGCACCAGTACGAGGACGCCTACTGGGAGAACTCGGACTCCTGGGACTACGCGGACGCCGCGCTCCAGGGCAGCTCGTACCTGAAGCTCCCGAAGGTCCTGCAGTTCTTCTCCGGCAACATCGGCCTGCATCACGTGCACCACCTGTCCGCGAAGGTGCCGAACTACCACCTGCAGGCCGCGCACGACAGCTCCGAGATCTTCCAGAACGTCCCCGTGCTGACGCTCCGCGAGGGCCTCCGGTCCATGCGCCTGAAGCTCTGGTGCGAGGACCGCAAGCGCCTGGTCACCTGGCGCGAGGCCGAGGGCTTCGCCCCGGCCGCCGCGTAGCGCCCGACCCCCGCGGGGCCGCCGGCCCCGCACCCGGACCCGCCGACGCGCTCCGTCGCCGGGCCGGCCGCCCCGGGCCCGGGGTGAGCATCGGGCCGCGGACGGGCAGGACGCAGAGGACGTGTCGGTCGCCCCGCGCCCACCGGACGGCCGGTACGGTGCCACGACCGACACCCACCGTCCCGACCCCCTCCGAGGACCATGACCCCCCGAACCCTCGCGGTGATCGCCGCGCTCGCCGCCACCCCGCTGCTCGCCGGCTGTGGAGGCGACGACGACGCGGCCCGCACGACCACGGCCACGACCGCCGCGGACACGGCGACGACCGGCAGGATCGGCTCCGGCGCGACCGCCGCGAACCTCGTCGAGGCGTCGAACCGCACCACGCAGCTCGGCGGGATGCGGATCGCGCTGAAGCAGCAGATCGACGCCGGGGGCGAGGGCAGCTTCTCCTCCACCGCCGCGGGCGAGGTCGACCCGAAGGCCCAGACCGGCAGCATGGTCCTCGACATGTCCGGGATCCCCGGGCTGCCGGCCGGCGCCGGCAAGCAGGAGGTCCGCTTCAAGGGCTTCGTCTCGTACATGCGCTCGTCGCTGTTCTCCAGCCAGCTGCCGCAGGGCAAGAGCTGGATCCGGATCGACCTCGGGAAGGCGTCGAAGTCGCTCGGCATCGATCTCGGCTCGCTCGGCGCCGGGGGCGCGGGCTCCAGCGACCCGACGCAGGCGCTGCAGTACCTGAAGGCCGCGACGGGCGACATCGAGACGGTCGGCAAGGAGGACGTGCGCGGCGAGCCGACGACGCACTACCGCGCGACGATCGACTACGCGCGCTACCCGTCGCTGGCGAAGCCCGCCGACCGCGCCGCCGCGAAGGCCGGCGTCGAGCAGCTGATCAAGCTCAGCGGCTCGAGGACGTCGCCGATGGAGGTCTGGGTCGACGGCGACGGCCGCGTCCGCAGGATCCGGCAGACCGTCGGCACGCAGCTGACGCCGGGCAAGAAGGCGACGATCACGCAGGACTACGAGCTCTACGACTTCGGCCACCAGGTCGACGTGCAGCTCCCGCCGGACTCCGAGGTCCAGGACCTCACGGACCTCGCCGGCGACGCCTCCAAGAGCCTGACGCCGTAGGGCCGGGGCCGGGAGGGCCGCACCGTCCGCCCGGGGCCGCGCGCGACCTCGCCCGCGGCGGACGGGGACCACCGCGCCGCCGGCCCACGGGCCCGCGCGGCGCCGCCCTCAGCGCCCGCCCTTGCGGAGCGTCCGCAGCTCCGCCCACGACCGGGTGTTCGCGACGTCCGCGGCGGCGAGCCAGCCGCGGCGAGCGGTCGCGATCCCCCAACGCGTGTTGGGGAGCGTGTCGGGCCCGTGCGCGTCCGACCCGATCGTGAGCAGCACGCCGGCGTCGCGGGCTGCGCGGGCGTGGACGTCGTGCAGGTCGCGGCGCGCCGGGGACGCGTTGATCTCCAGGAACGTGCCCGTGCGGTGCGCGGCGGCGATCATCGCGTCGACGTCGAGGTCGTACGGCGAGCGCCGCTCGATCAGCCGGCCGGTCGGGTGCGCGATGACGTCGACGAGCGGATGCTCGCAGGCCGCGACGATCCGCCGGGTCGGGTCGCTCTGGAAGGCCGTGTGGACCGACGCGATCACCCAGTCCAGCTCGGCGAGGACGTCGTCGGGGTAGTCGAGCGCGCCGTCGGTGCCGATGTTGACCTCCGACCCCGCCAGCACCGTGATGCCGTCGAGCTCCTCGTCGACGGCGCGGACCTCGGCGATGATCTCGCGCAGCTCGTCGACCTGGACGTCGTCGCCGAACCCGTGCGTCGCGGAGTGGTCGGTGATGCAGATGTAGTCCAGGCCGAGGTCGCGGGCGGCGACGGCCATGTCGCGCACGGTGGCGCGGCCGTCGGAGTGGGTCGTGTGCATGTGCAGGTCGCCGCGCAGGTCGCCCTCCTCGATCAGCGGCGGCACCTCGCTCAGCGCGAGCTCGCCGCGGCCCTCGCGCAGCTCCGGCGGGATCCACGGCAGGCCCAGCCGTGCGTACACGGCCTCCTCGGTGGCGAAGCGCTCGGTCTCGCCGGTCGCGTCGTCGAGGATCCCGTACTCCGACACGTGCAGCCCGCGCTTGACGGCCGACTCGCGGATGGCGACGTTGTGCGACTTGCTGCCGGTGAAGTGCTGCAGCAGGCTGCCGAACTGGTCCGGCGCGACGACGCGCAGGTCGACGGCCAGGCCGGAGTGCAGCCGCCCGTGCGCGCCGTTGTCCCCCGACGAGCCGACCTCGGCGACGAGCTCGGACGTGCGGAAGACCTCGATCAGGCCGGCGGCGTCGTCGGCGGTGGCGATGACGTCGAGGTCGTGCACCGAGTCCGCGCGGCGACGCGCCGAGCCGGCGACCTCGACGCGGTGCACCCCCGCGGCCCTGCCCCGCTCGCGGAGCTCCTCGACGAGCGCCTCCGCCAGCGGCAGCGCGTGCGACAGCAGGTCGCGCTTGGGGCTGTCGACGTCGTCGCCGGCGGCGTCCAGGAGCGCGAGCAGCTTCTCCTCCGACTTCTTGCCGAAGCCCGGCAGGCTCGCGACGCGGTGCTCGCCGATGGCGACGCGCAGGGCCGCGGGACCGTCGACGCCGAGCTCGTCGAAGAGCTTGCGGGCGCGCTTGGGCCCGAGCCCCGGCAGGCGGGTGAGGACGAGCAGCCCGTCGGGGAACTTCGCGCGCAGCTTCGTCAGGGCCGGGATCTCGCCGGTGTCCAGCAGCGCGCGGAACTTCTCCTCGAGCGTCTTGCCGATCCCCGGCAGCTCCGTCACCGTGCCGGCGCGCGTCATCCCGGCGACCGAGCGCGGGGCGTCGCGGACCGCCTTGGCGCCGTTGCGGTAGGCGAGGACCCGGTGCACGACGGCACCGTCCAGCTCGTAGCGGTCGCCGAGCTCGTCCAGCAGCTCCGCGAGCGCCTGGTTGGAGGGATCCTTCGGGGCGGGAGCGTCCTCGGCGGCCATGGCCCGAGGCTACCCCGCTCGGGTGCGCGCCAAGACCGACCACGGCGCCAGGAGCCGTCGGAGGCCGGGCGCGGGTGGCGTAGGGTGGCGCGCATGAGCAGCTCGTGGGCGCCGTTCGGGAGGGCCTGGGGCGACGAGGGGGCCGCGTCGCCGTCGTCCCTGGCGCGCAAGCCGCGTCGGTCCCTCGCCGTCGTCACGTGCATGGACGCGCGCGTCGACCCGCTGACCGGCTTCGGCCTGACGCTCGGCGACGCGCACGTGCTGCGCAACGCCGGGGCCGAGGCGACCGAGGACGTCCTGCGCTCCCTCCAGATCTCCCACGCCGCGGCCGGCACCGGCGAGGTCTGGCTCGTCGGCCACACCGACTGCGTGGCCCACGGGGGAGACGACCGCCGCGTCGAGGCGAGCCTGCGCCACGCGGTCGAGCGCGTCGCGCGCCTGGACGCGGGCTTCCGCGTCCGCGCCTTCCGCTTCCACCTCGCCGGCAGCCGGCTGGAGGAGCTGCACCTCGGCTAGACCGCGCGGGCGCGGACGACGAGGAACCGCGGCAGCGTCGAGCGCAGGCGGTGGTCGTCGGGGAAGCGCTCGCAGGCCTCGGGCAGCGGCTGCGGCTGCGGCTCGGCGAGCAGCTCTCGCGCGTGGGCGCCGGCGCCGCACCCGACGTCCAGGACGTGCAGCCCGCGGACGTCGGGTGCGGAGCATCGACCGCGGGACCGGCGTGTGGGGCGTCCGGACACGTGTGGGGCCCCACCGCCGGTCGCATCGTGTGCGATCGCCCCGGGCGCCGGCGATCCGCGCCGAAACGGCCCGGGAACAGTCGGATCCCGGCTATGGTCGACTGATGCAGCTCGCCCTCCTGCAACCGCTCGCGCCGATCCTGGCCGGCGGCGTGGTGCTCTACGGGGTCGGCTCCGTACGGCCGGAGGGGCCGCTGCGCCGGGCGCGGCCGGTGGGGCGCGTGGTCGTGCTCGGGGCCCTCGTCGTCGGCGCCGTGGTGGGGCTGTTCCTGGCCTTCGGCGTCCTCCTCGACACGCACCCGGCCCAGACGCCGCTGGCGGTGATGGCGCTGTTCGGGCTGGGGATCGCGCTCTACCTGGCCCTCGACCGCCACCGGCCCCCGCCGCTGCCGTTGGAGACCCAGCGCGACGACGACGAGGGCGGCGGCGGCCAGCGGCGGCCGCGGCCGACGCCCCCGCCCGGGCCCGTCGGCCCGCCCGCGCCCCCCGCGCCGTGGCAGGAGTTCGACGACATCCGCGCCGGGTGGGAGCGTGTCCCCGCCGGGAACCGCTGACGACGGCGCCGACCTGCCGGCCGGGGGACTCGGCATCGCCGACCCGCGCGAGCTCGCGGCCATGGGCGTCGCCGCCGACGAGCGGACCGCCCGCCTGGAGGAGTCCGTCGCGATCGTCACCGCGCTCTGGCGCGGCGAGCCCGTGACGCGACCCGGGCGCTTCTGGTCGCTGCAGGACGCGGTGCTCTCCCCCGCCCCGCACCGGCCGAGGCTCGAGCTCTGGCTCGGCGGCCGCGCGCCCGCGGCGCTGCGCCGGATCGGCCGGATCGCCGACGGCTGGCCGGCGTCGTTCGTCGGGCCGGACGAGCTCGCCGCCGGGATCGCCACCATCCGCGCGGCCGCCGCCGAGGCCGGGCGCACGATCAACGCGGACCACTACGGCACGACGATCCACGCCGTCCGCGAGCTCGCGCCGCCGAAGGGCCCATGCGGGCCGCGTCGACCGACGCCGGGCCGCCGCTCC
>NZ_JBFAPC010000205.1:0-8584 GCF_040675535.1 Patulibacter sp. NPDC049589
TTCGGCTCCGGCTGGGTCTGGCTCGTCAAGGGCGAGAACGGCCTCGAGGTCGTCTCCACCCCCAACCAGGACACCCCGCTGGCCGACGGCAAGACGCCGCTCCTGGGCAACGACGTCTGGGAGCACGCCTACTACCTCAAGTACCAGAACAAGCGCCCGGCCTACCTCGAGGCGTTCTGGGCCGTGGTCGACTGGGCGAAGGTCGCCGAGCGCTTCAGCGCCTGAGCCGGTGGGCGCCCGGTGTCCCGCCAGCTGACCATCGGCGAGGTCGCCGAGCGCTCGGGGATCGCGGCGTCGGCCCTGCGCTACTACGAGACGCGCGGGCTGATCGCCTCGGACCGCGCGGGCTCGGGGCACCGGCGCTACCCCCGCAGCGTGCTGCGCCGGCTGGCGTTCATCGTCTTCGCGCAGCGCGTCGGCCTGACGCTGCAGGAGATCGAGCGTACGCTCGCGACCCTGCCGGCCGACCGCGTCCCGACCCGGGCGGACTGGGCGCGGCTCTCCGCCGGCTGGCAGAGCCGGGTGGACGACGAGATCGCCCAGCTCGAGCGCCTGCGGACCGCGATGACCGACTGCATCGGCTGCGGCTGCCTGTCGCTGGACCGCTGCGCGCTCGCCAACCCGGACGACCGCGCCGCGGCGGGCGGGCCCGGGGCCGTGGTCCTGCGTGCCGGCGGGGCGTAGCGGCCGCGTCTCCGTCCCGGGAGCCGGACCCTTGACGCCGTCCGCCGCCGCGGACGAGCATGGGGCATGGGCGACCCCCGAATCCCGCGGGGCCGTCCCCGCGACCCCCGCCGCGTGTTGCACGGCCTGCTGACCTCCCCGCCCGAGCGGGTGGCCGACGGCGTCGAGCTCCTGCGGGGCGGCCTGACCCGGACGATGAACGTCGTCCTGGTCGACGACCCGGACGGGCCCGGCGTCGTCGTCTTCGACACCGGGGAGCAGGGGATGGCCCCCGCGATCCTGGACGCCGGCCGGGCCCGCGGCGGGATCTCGCGCGTCGTCCTCGGACACGGCGACACCGACCACCGGGGCGGAGCGCCCGGGATCGCGGCGGCCGGCGGCGCGCGGGGGATCCCCGTCCTCTGCCATCCCGACGCGGTCGCCCAGGCCGAGGGCTCCGGCGGCCGCGACTACTGGCGTCCGGAGCTCCTGCCGCCGGCGGTCCGGCGATTCCACGCGGTGATGCACCACGTCTGGGACGGCGGGCCCGTCGTGATCGACGGCACGGTCTCGGGCGGCGACCGGGTCGCCGGCTTCGAGGTCGTCGAGCTCCCCGGCCACGCCCCAGGACTGATCGGCCTGTGGCGCGAGCGCGACCGGCTCGCCCTCGTCTCCGACGCGTTCTACATGACCGACATGTGGGGCCGGCCGCAGGACCCGGCGCTGCCGCTCCCGGCCTACAACCAGGACACCGAGATCGCCCGCGCGAGCCTGCGGACCCTCGCCGCGCTGGATCCGCTGGTCGTCGTCCCGGGCCACCTCGGCCCGCTGCGCGGCCCCGACCTGCGGGACCGCCTGGAGCGGGCGGCGGACGCGCCGCTGGGGTGACCCGCGTCCTCGCCGGGGCGCGAGCCGCCCGCGTCCGCCCGGGTGGAGGGCGGTCGCGCGGGGGGGCGAGGCGAGGGCCGACGGAGTCGGCCGGAAGCGTCCCCGGGAAGGAGCAGGGCCCCGGCGATCGAGATCACCGGGGCCCAGAGGAGAGAGGGTGCGCCGCGAAGCGCATGACCCACCTGCATGATGCGACAGGCGCTCGTCCGGGGCCTCCGACGGCGGGCCCGAACCGCGGTCCCCGATGTTGGACACCGGGAGTGATCAGGCGCACGCCCGCGATCGTTCGAGGCGGGCGCCGGCCGTCGCGGCGACGGCGCCCCGCCGGGCGCACGGCGCCGTCGCCCCACGATCCGCGCGGCTACCCTTCGGCCGATGCCCCGCGCCCAACCGACCTGGCTGATCGCCCCGCTCTCCCTGATCCTCGGCTTCGGGGTCGCGGACGTCACCGGCGTCCGGCCGCTCGGCGGCATCGTGCTCTTCCTCGCGTGCCTGTGGTGCGGCCTGGAGTGGCGCCGCACTCGCGGCCTCGGCGTGGCGCTCGGGCTCGTCGCGATCTACCTGGTCGCCTTCGGTCTCTCGCACCCGTTGGGCAAGGCGATCGACTCGTGGCCGGCGGTCTTCCTCGTCAGCGTCGTGGTCGGGGCGATCGTCTGGGCGACCACGACCCGGCACCCGCGCGCCGCCCTCTGACCGGGGCCCCGGCCGGTCTCCTCGGCCACGACCACCCGCGCCACGCTCGCCGGGAACCCCTCCCGGCGGGTGCCACCGCCGACGGCGACCGGCGAGAGGCTCAGATCACCGTGGTGCCGCCGTCGGCGACCAGCTCCATGCCGTTGACGTAGCTCGAGTCGTCCGAGGCGAGGAACAGCGCGACCGACGCGATCTCCTCGGGGCGGCCCATCGCGCGCCGTGGGATCACGGACTCGAACTGCGCCTTCGTCTCCGCGTCCATCACCGCCTCCATCATCGGCGTGGCGACCTGGCCGGGGGTCAGCACGTTCACGCGGATCTTCCGGTCCCGCAGCTCGGCGACCCACACCCGCGCGAAGGCGGGCAGCACGGCCTTGCTCGCCGCGTACACGCCGAAGCCGGGATAGCCCCGGAGCGAGGCGTTGGACCCGGTCATGAAGATCGACCCGCCGTCGTTGAACAGCGGCAGCGCCTTCTGGACCGTGAACAGCGTGCCGCGCGCGTTCAGCGAGAAGGCGGCGTCGAAGTGCTCCTCGGTGATCTCGCCGAGCGCGCCCGGCTCGCCCCCTCCGGCGCTCGCCCAGAGCACGTCGATCGCGCCCTTCTCCCGCTTGACGACGTCCAACAGCCGGTCCAGGTCGCCGAGGTCGGTCGAATCGCCCTGCACGCCGGTCACGTTCCGGCCGATCAGCGCGACGGCCTCGTCCACCGCCTCCTGTCGCCGGCCCGAGACGAAGACGTGGGCGCCTTCCTCCACGAACAGCCTGGCGCCGGCCAGCGCCATGCCGCTCGTCGCCCCCGTGATCACTGCGACCTTGCCATCGAGCTTGCCCATACGCACTCCGTTCGTTCCGTCGTCGCGGCGCTAAGTACACCGCTTTGGGTGCTTAACGTATCGGTGTTCGAGCGAGAGCGCAAGCTATGCACACCGATCCGTACCAACTGAGCTACGCTGGGACCATGACCGAGCTCGAGAAGGGGCCGAAGGGCCTGCGCCGCGGCCGGGGCGCGCGGGAGCGCATCGTCGGCGCGTCGCAGCAGCTGTTCCGCGATCAGGGCATCAACGGCACCGGCATGGACCAGCTCTGCGCGGTGGCCGGGGTGTCCAAGCGGACGCTCTACCAGCACTTCCCCGGCAAGGGCGAGCTGATCGCCGAGCACCTGCGCCGGTTCGATCCCGACGTCCTGCCCGAGGTCTTCGACCGCACCGACCTCACGCCCCGCGAGCGGCTCCTCGCGATCTTCGCCATCCACGCGCCCCTATGTCCGTTCATCGGGGCGGCCGTCGAGATCCAGGACCCGGGCCATCCGGCCCGCGTCCTCGCCCGCGACTACAAGCGGGCCTTCGCGGCGCGGCTCGCCGACGCGGCCCGCGAGGCCGGCGCCGCCGACCCCGAGCAGCTGGGCGAGCAGCTGGCGCTCCTCCTGGACGGCGCCTCGGCCCGCAGTCGCGTCCTCGACGCCGACGCGTTCCCCACGGCCGCCGCCGTCGCCGCGGTCCTCGTCGACGCCGCCGTCCCCGCGGAGGCGGTGGCGCCCAGCGCGGGCGCGGGCGGGGGCCCGTCCGCCGGGACGAGGCCGCGTGCGACCTCCGGCGGTGAGCACGGCACGGATCCGCCGAGAGTCGGTTGAGTCCCGGCGACGGCTGACTCAGCCGCGGTGGACGCCGAGGGAGAAGTCCAGGCTCCCCACGCCGTTGCGGGCCAGGCCGACCGACAGCAGGCCCGCCCCCTCCAGCCAGTGCGCCATCGTCAGGTCGCCGGCGTCCCGCGGCTGCATCCCGAGGCTCGTGGTGAACGCCGACACGCGCGTCTTGGCCTGCGCGTCGTCGCCGGCCATGAACACGTCCAGCGGGCCGCCCGCGGCCAGCACCCCGCGGAAGAGGGTGTTGAACGCCTTCACGACGCGGGTGCTCGCGGGGGCGGCCTCGGCGACCATCCGCGCGATGGAGGTGTCGTCGGGGATCGCCAGCCCGGTGACGTCCGGGTGCTCATGGTGTGCTCCCTGCTGCTGTGTCTCGTGCGTCCCGGATCGGGCCTGACGGGCACGCCCGAATACGTACACCGATCTGGTTACGTAACGTACCCGACGTCCGGCTGGCCTGCAAGCTATGCACACCGATCGGTACCCGCCGCCGCACCGGGCCGCCGGCGCCGACCCGGCGTCCCGCCCCGCGCATGCGCCCTCCCCTGCGGGGTACTCGTTCCCTGCGCAACCAACCGAGGGAGCAGCATGCCCGTCGCATTCCGCAAGGCCAGCACCGAGTGGCAGGGGACCGCCGCCGAGGGCGGTGGCACCACGACGTTCGTCAGCTCGCAGGCCGGGGGACCCTTCCCCGTCAGCCTCACGAAGCGAACGGACCAGGAGGACAAGAGCCAGACGAACCCCGAGGAGCTGATCGCCGCGGCGCACTCCACGTGTTACGCGATGGCCTTCTCGAACGTCCTGTCGCAGAACGACACCCCGCCGACCAAGCTCGACGTCGACGTCCGCGTCACGCTGGACACGGCGGGCGAGGGCTTCGCGATCACGAAGAGCGAGCTGACCGTGAAGGGCGTCGTGCCCGGTCTGAGCGACGAGCAGTTCGCGACGCTCGCCGCCGACGCCGAGCAGGCCTGCCCGGTCTCCAACGTCCTCCGCGGCAACGCCGAGATCACGCTGAAGGCGTCCCTGAGCTGATCCGCCCCGGCGCGGGGGAGGAGCACCGCGCCCCGGCGACCGGCCCCGCCCGGACGGCGGGGGCCCCGGAAACCCCGTCCTTGACCTGGAGCGCGCTCCAGGTCCTAACGTGGAGCGCGATGGCCACCGCTACGACCGCCGGCGTCACCCCGGACCCGGGCACGCTCGGCACCCACTCGATCGCCGACGCTGCGCGGGAGACCGGCCTGTCGCCGGACGCCCTGCGCTACTACGAGCGCGAGGGGCTCCTGCTGCAGCCCGTCGACCGCGCGTCGTCCAGCCACCGCCGCTACAGCGACGTGGATCTCGGCTGGATCCGCCTCGTCACCAAGCTCCGCGGGACGGGGATGCCGATCCGGTCGGTGCGGGAGTACGCCGCGCTCGTCCGGGCCGGCGAGCACACCGAGCCCGCCCGCCTGGAGCTGCTGGAGGAGCACCGCGACCGCGTGCTCACCCAGCTCCGGGAGACCCGGCGGAACCTCGAGGCCATCGAGCACAAGATCGGTATCTACCGCGAGCGCGCCGACTGCGGCGCGCCCGAGAGGAGCGTCACCCGATGACCAGCATCACCACCACCACCCTCGGAAGCGGTCCCGCCGCCCTCCGCGTCTCCCGCCTCGGCCTCGGCTGCATGGGCATGTCCGAGTTCTACGGCGAGACCGACGACACCGAGTCGATCGCCACGATCCACCGGTCGCTCGAGCTCGGCGTGACGTTCCTGGACACGGCCGACATGTACGGCCCGTTCAAGAACGAGGAGCTCGTCGGCCGCGCGATCGTCGACCGGCGCGACCAGGTCGTCCTCGCCACGAAGTTCGGCAACGTCCGCGACCCCGAGAACGCGGGCTTCCGCGGCATCGACGGCTCGCCGGAGTACGTCCGCTCCGCCTGCGACGCGTCCCTGAAGCGCCTCGGCGTCGACCACATCGACCTCTACTACCAGCACCGGGTCGACCCGAGGACGCCGATCGAGGAGACCGTCGGCGCCATGGCGGAGCTCGTCCAGGCCGGCAAGGTCAAGTACCTCGGGCTGTCCGAGGCCGCGCCCGAGACGATCCGCCGCGCGCACGCCGTGCACCCGATCTCGGCGCTGCAGACCGAGTACTCGATCTGGGAGCGGGGCCCCGAGGCCGAGATCCTGCCGCTGCTGCGCGAGCTCGGCATCGGCTTCGTCCCCTACAGCCCCCTGGGCCGCGGGTTCCTGACCGGCACGATCCGCACCCTCGACGACCTGGACGACGGCGACTTCCGCCGCCACCAGCCGCGGCTGCAGGGCGACAACCTCGCGCAGAACGTCGCGATCGTCGAGACGGTCGACCGCCTGGCGGCCGAGCAGGGCGCCACGGCCGCGCAGATCGCGCTCGCCTGGGTGCTCGCGCAGGGCGACGACGTCGTGCCGATCCCGGGCACGAAGCGCCGCACCTACCTGGAGGACAACGCCGGCTCCGTCGACATCCGCCTCTCGGAGGACGACCTGCGGCTGCTCGAGGACACCGGGGCGGCGGCGGGCGACCGCTACCCGGACATGTCCTCGATCGACGTCTAGATGATGGATTCCACGATCTCGCGGCGTGGTGCACGTCCCGGACGGCACCTGGCGCCACCCGGCACCTCGGTCAGACTTCCAGTCTGGCTCTCGGCACCATCCGACGTCAGGACACCGCCCGGAACGCACCCCACATCCACGATCCCCGTGGAATCAACCATCTAGATCGTCGGGGGCGCCCGGGCGCCGGCGGACCGTCGGGCCGCGCCGGGCCTCCGGGCCCGCGGGCCTCGCCGTTCAGGCGGGCGTCGGACCGCGGTCGTCGTCGTCCGACGCCCCGCGCGGCGCGGGGGCCGGCCACGGGTCGGCCGGCGCGGCGTCGTCACCGGGGCGGGCGAAGCGGCTGTCGGCGCCGGCGGCCCCCGGAGCGGCCTGGTCCCGGGCACGGTCGGCCCCGTCGTCGTCGACCCCGCTCCGGTCCTCGCCGGCGGCGTCGCCCGACCCGGGCGCCGGGCCCCAGGGGTCCACCGCGGGCTGCACCCCGAGCGCCGCGGCGTCGGCGTCCGGCCGGGCCTGGGACGCGCGGGCGGCCTCGATCTCGAGCAGGCGGAAGTACAGCGTGGCCGTCGCGATCACCGTGATCGTCGCCGCCAGCGCGCCGAACAGCACGCTGATGAACGACCCGACCACGTCCCCGGCGCCCGCGCCGATCGCGATCGCGATCAGGCCGACGGGCAGGAGCAGCAGGATCGTCAGCAGCAGCACGCCGAAGACCGGCCAGCCGTTGCCGGCCACGAGGTCGCGGCTGCGCCCGAACGAGGCCTGGACGCCCACGCGCTCGATCACGATCACGGGGGCGATCACGGCCCAGATCGTCATCAGCCACAGCCCCGGGACGATCAGGGCGACGAGGCCGAGGATGATCCCGCCCGCCGACAGCAGCGAGACGAGCAGCAACTTGTCGGCGACGGGGGCGATGGTCCGGAAGAGCGAGCCGACCGACGGCTCCTCGCCGGCGGGGAGCCCGGCCTCGACGTCCCGCACGAACCCGACGACCATGCCCGAGAGGAGCGTCCCCGACACGAGCTGCAGCGCGAGGGCCAGCGACGCGGCGGCGGTGTCCGCTAGCGCGTAGCTCACCATGGCCTGCACCAGGCCGAAGATCAGGGCGAGCGGGTAGAGCAGCGCGAAGTGCGTGCGGAAGACCTGGACCGCACGGCGGAGGACGTCCACGGGGACGATGGGCGGCGGGTGCATGGGCCCATGATGCCGGTCCGCGCGGCGATCCGGGCCCGGGTCCGCGAGCCCCGACCTGGCGCGTTGCCACTCTTCGCCTCCGCTTCGCGGCGCTCAGGCTCCTCCCAGGCAGGACTCGGTCGGCTCCCACGGACGAGGACGAAGCTGCACCCATGTTCGGAACGACGACCTGGCCCACCGCGACGACGCAGCCCCACGCGGCGCCCGGAAGGGACACCCCGGCGCCCGGCACCGTCGTCAGGATCCGCGTCTCGCGCCGGCCGGTCCGCTCGCACCGCCGGCGCCGCGACGTGCGCCTGCCGCGGATCGGCCACGCCGGCCCCTACGTCGTCCGCGTCCACCGGCCCGCCGCCTGCGTGCCGGCGCCGGTCCGGTCCCTGCGGGCGTCGCTGCCCCACCGCGATCGCGTCGCCCGGTGACGACCCGTCGTCCCCGGGACGGGCGGGGGCCGTGTTGCCCCCGCCACCACCCCGGCGGCGGGACCCGGGAGGGTCGCCGCCGCTTGCCGACGTCGCACCCGACGGGCCCGTGCGCCGGCCCGCCACCCCGCCCGGCCGGCGCGCATCGCGTCGCTCGACCGCCCGACCCGGGTTGGTGAAGTTGGCGGTGCCGAAGTTCGCGAACGCCACCACGATGAAGAAGATCAGCACGGCCAGCTTGACGACCACCATGATCAGGTTGACCCGGGCGCTCTCGGTCACGCCGCGGACCAGCAGGAGCGTGATCGCCAGCACCACGAAGACGGCCGGCAGGTTGAACACCCCGCCGTCCTCCGGGGACGTGGCGATCGCGTCCGGCAGGGCGAAGCCGAACGCCGAGTCCAGGAACGCGTTGAGGTTGCCGCCCCAGCCGACCGCGATCGCGGCGACCGACACGCCGTACTCCAGGATCAGGTCCCAGCCGATGATCCAGGCGACC